>NZ_JBEFAK010000019.1:0-188056 GCF_040137845.1 Nonomuraea sp. B19D2
TGACCATCGGCCCGAACGGCACGATCGAGAAGGCCAGGAACGCCGGCACCACCATGATGACCGGGGCCAGCAGGTAGAGCACCTTGTCCACGGTCCGCGGGAAGAGGTCCTCCTTCAGCCCCATCTTCAGGCCGTCGGCGACCGACTGCAGCAGGCCGAACTTGCCGGCCCGGTTGGGGCCGTACCGGTTCTGCATCCTGGAGATGAGTTTCCGCTCGAACCAGACGCCGAACAGGATGCCCAGCATCAGGAAGGCGAAGAGCAGCACGGCCTTGATGATCGTGATCCACAGCGGGTCCTTGCCGAAGTCGGCGAGGGTGGGATCGGCCGCGAGAACGTGGGTCATGAGGCGCTCCCGATGGTGACGATGTCGCCGGCCACCGCGCGCAGGTCGCGCGTGACCGAGCAGCCGCCGGAGTTGGTCGGCACCCAGACCACGCGGTCCGGCAGGTCGGCGACGCGCACGGGCAGCGTCACGGTGTCGGCTCCGCGGCCGCCCACGACGAGCTTGTCGCCGTCGGCGACGCCGAGCTCGGCTGCCGTGCTCTCGGAGACCAGTGCTTCGGCGGCGCGGGCGGTGCCCGCGAGGTACGGCTCGCCGTCCTGCAGCCTGCCCTCGTCGAGCAGCAGGTGCCAGGTCGCCAGCAGCGCCTCGCCGGCCGCCGGGGCGACCTGGGCGCGGGTGGCGGTGTGCGGCGCGGTGACGCGGCTGCCGCGCCACGCACCCAGGCTGGACAGCTCGCGCCTGGCGGCCTTGGCGTCCGGCAGGCCCAGGTGGACGTCCATCCGGTCGGCCAGGTTGCCGATCACGGCCAGGTCGCTCTGCAGGCCCGGCACCTTGAGCGGCGCCTCGAACGAGCGGCCCCTGCCCTCCCAGTTGACGAACGTGCCGCCCTTCTCCTGAACCGCGGCGACGGGCAGGACCACGTCGGCGCGGTCGGTGACGGCGCTGGCGCGGATCTCCAGGCTGACGATGAACGGCGTGTGCTCGAGGGCCTCGAGCGCCGCCGCCGGATGGGCCAGGTCGTACGGGTCGACACCGGCCACGACCAGGGCGTCCAGCTCGCCGGCGCGGGCGGCCGCCAGGATGCCGGAGGTGTCGCGGCCCGGCGTGGCGGGCAGCGAGGCCACGTCCCACGCCCTGGCGACCTCGGCCCTGGCGGTCTCGTCGTCGACCGGGCGGCCGATCGGCAGCAGGTTGGGCAGCGCGCCGGCCTCGACGGCGCCGCGCTCGCCCGCCCTGCGCGGGATCCAGGCGAGCCTGGCGTCGGAGGCGTTGGCGAGCCGTACGAGGGCGGACAGGGCGCCCGGCACGGTGGCGAGGCGCTCTCCCGCGAGCACGACCGTGCCCTCGGCCAGCGTGCCGACCAGGTCCCCGATGGCGTCCGCCTCGCCGCCCGGCGCGGTGCGGATGAGCGTGCCGCCCATCTTCTCCAGCCCGGGGGAGGCGAACGGGGCGATCGAGGTGACCTTGAGCCCCTTCTTCTTCCACGCCTTGCGAAGACGCAGGAAGACGATCGGCGACTCCTCCTCGGGCTCGAACCCGACGAGCAGCACGTGGGGCGCCTTCTCGAGGTCGGTGTAGCTGATCTCGATGCCCTTGCCGGCCACCGCGTGGGCCAGGAACTGCGCCTCCTCCGTGGAGTGCGGCCTGGCGCGGAAGTCGATGTCGTTGCTGTGCAGGGCGATCCGGGCGAACTTCGCGTACGCGTACGCGTCCTCGACCGTGACCCGGCCGCCGACCAGCACGCCGGCCTTGCCGCGCGCCTTGGCCAGGCCCTCGGCCGCCACCGTCAGCGCCTCCGGCCACGAGGCCGGCACCAGCACGCCCTCCTCGTTGCGGACCAGCGGCGTCTTGAGCCGGTCGGGCTGCTGGGCGTAGGTGAAGGCCCAGCGGCCCTTGTCACAGTTCCACTCCTCGTTCACCTGCGGGTCGTTGCCCGCCAGGCGGCGGGTGACCCGGCCGCGCCGGTGGTCGGTGCGCTGGGCGCAGCCGGAGGCGCAGTGCTCGCACGCGCTCGGCGTGGAGACGAGGTCGAACGGGCGGGCCCTGAACCGGTAGGCGGCGCCGGTCAGCGCGCCGACCGGGCAGATCTGCACCGTGTTGCCGGAGAAGTAGGAGTTGAACGGCTTGCCGTCGGCGACCCGCACCTGCTCCTTGGCCCCGCGCTCGAAGAACTCGATGAGCGGGTCACCGGCGATCTGGTCGGAGAAGCGGATGCACCGGGCGCACTGGACGCAGCGCTCGCGGTCGAGCAGCACCTGCGTGGACAGCGGCAGCGGCTTGGGGAAGGTCCGCTTCTGCTCCTGGAACCTGGACTCGCCCTGGCCGTTGGACATGGCCTGGTTCTGCAGGGGGCACTCGCCGCCCTTGTCGCAGACCGGGCAGTCGAGCGGGTGGTTCATCAGCAGCAGCTCCATGGCCCCGCGCTGCGCCTTCTCGGCGACCGGCGAGGTGAGCTGCGTCTGCACGACCATGCCCTCGGCCACCTCGATCGCGCACGACGGCTGCGGCTTGGGGAAGCCGCGGCCGTTGCCCGCGTCGGGGATGTCGACGAGGCACTGGCGGCAGTTGGCCGCCGGGTCGAGCAGCGGGTGGTCACAGAACCTGGGGATCTGGATGCCCAGCAGCTCGGCTGCCCTGATGATCAACGTGCCCTTGGGGACACTGACCTGGAACCCGTCGATGGTCAGGGTCACCAGGTTCGTCTCGGTCTCTACGACTGTCACTGCTCACCCCAGAGAGTGGACTTCTTCGGGTCGAACGGACAGCCGCCGATCTCGAAGTGCTTGAGGTACTCGTCGCGGAAGTACTTCACGGAGGAGTGGATCGGGCTGGTCGCGCCGTCGCCCAGGGCGCAGAACGAGCGGCCCAGGATGTTGTCCGCGATGTCGGTGATCGTGGCCAGGTCATCCTCGGTGCCCTGGCCCTTCTCCAGGCGCTTGAGCACCTGCTTGAGCCAGTACGTGCCCTCGCGGCAGGGCGTGCACTTGCCGCAGGACTCGTGGGCGTAGAACTCGGTCCAGCGCAGCACCGTGCGGACCACGCAGGTGGTCTCGTCGAAGATCTGCAGGGCGCGGGTGCCGAGCATGGAGCCCTTGGCGCCGACCGCCTCGAAGTCGAGCGGCACGTCGAGGTGCTCGTCGGTGAAGATCGGCGTGGAGGAGCCGCCCGGGGTCCAGAACTTGATCTGGTGGCCGGCCCTGATGCCGCCCGCCATGTCGAGGAGCTCGCGCAGCGTGATGCCGAGCGGCGCCTCGTACTGGCCGGGCCTGGTGACGTGGCCGCTCAGCGAGAAGATGCCGAAGCCCTTGGACTTCTCGGTGCCCATCCCGGCGAACCAGTCCGCGCCGTTGCCGATGATCGAGGGAACACTGGCGATCGACTCGACGTTGTTCACGACAGTAGGCGAGGCGTACAGGCCCGCCACGGCGGGGAACGGGGGCTTGAGTCGCGGTTGACCTCTGAAGCCCTCGAGCGAGTCGAGCAGCGCCGTCTCCTCGCCGCAGATGTAGGCGCCCGCGCCGCTGTGCACGACCAGTTCGAGGTCGAAGCCGGAGCCGAAGATGTCGGTGCCGAGGTAGCCCTTCTCGTACGCCTCCCGCACGGCCGCGTGCAGCCGCCGGATGACGTGGAGCACCTCGCCGCGCACGTAGATGAAGGCGTGGTTGGCCCGGATCGCGTACGAGGTGATGATGATGCCCTCGACCAGCGCGTGCGGGTTGGCCATCATCAGCGGGATGTCCTTGCAGGTGCCCGGCTCCGACTCGTCGGCGTTGACGACGAGATAGTGCGGCTTGCCGTCGCCCTGCGGGATGAAGCCCCACTTCATGCCGGTCGGGAAGCCCGCGCCGCCGCGGCCGCGCAGGCCGGAGTCCTTGACGGCCTGGATGACGGCGTCGGGGTCCATGCCCAGCGCCTTCTTCGCCGCCTCGTACTCGCCGTAGACGTCGATGCTGAAGGAGTTGGGCTGGTCCCAGTTCGCTGTCAGGACCGGTGTCAAAGTCGTGCTCATGCCTCGGGGGCCTTCCATCCGTTGGCCTTGGCGACCTTCAGGCCCTCGAGCGAGGCGCCGGCGGCCGACGGGCCGTCGCCCGCCAGCTCGTCGGGCAGGCCGGCGAGCACGCGCGAGGCCTCCTTGAAGGTGCACAGCTTCTTCGGGCCGCGGGTCGGCCGCACGTCCTTGCCGTCACGCAGGTCGTCGATGAGCTGCTTGGCCGACTCGGGGGTCTGGTTGTCGAAGAACTCCCAGTTGACCATCATGACCGGGGCGAAGTCGCAGGCCGCGTTGCACTCGAGGCGCTCCAGCGAGACCTTGCCGTCGGAGGTCGTCTCCTCGTGACCGACGCCGACGTGCTCGGACAGCTCGTCCCAGATCTGGTCGCCGCCCATGACCGCGCACAGCGCGTTGATGCACACGCCGACGTGATAGTCGCCGGCGGGCTTGCGCTTGTACATGGTGTAGAAGGTCGCGACGCCCGTGACCTCGGCCTTGCTGATGCCGAGCAGCTCCGCACAGAACTCCTGCCCGTCGTCGGAGACGTAGCCGTCCTCCGACTGCACGAGGTGGAGCAGCGGCAGCAGGGCGGACCGCGTCTTCGGGTAGCGCCCGATGATCTCCTTGGCGTCCTTCTCAAGACGCTCACGGACATCCGGTGAGTAGGTCACCGGTCCACACCTCCCATGACGGGGTCGATAGAAGCCACCGCGGCGATCACGTCGGCGACCTGGCCGCCCTCGGCCATCGCGGGGAAGCCCTGCAGGTTGCAGAAGGACGGCTCGCGGAAGTGCACGCGGTAGGGGCGGGTGCCGCCGTCGCTGACCACGTGGGCGCCGAGCTCGCCCTTGGGCGACTCGATGCTGGCGTACGCCTGCCCGGCCGGCACCCGGAAGCCCTCGGTCACCAGCTTGAAGTGGTGGATGAGCGCCTCCATCGAGGTGCCCATGATGTGGGCGATGTGGTCGGGCGAGTTGCCGAACCCGTCGGGGCCGAGCGCGAGCTGCGCGGGCCAGCCGATCTTCTTGTCCTCGATCATCACCGGGTCACCCTTGAGCGGACCCGCGATGCGGTCCAGGGCCTGCTCGACGATCTTGAGGGACTCTTCCATCTCCTTCATGCGCACGAGGTAGCGCGAGTAGACGTCACAGCCGCGCTCGGTGGCGACGTCGAACTCGTACGTCTCGTAGCCGCAGTACGGCTGCGACTTGCGCAGGTCCCACGGCAGACCGGCGGCGCGCAGGATCGGCCCGGTGATGCCCAGGGCCATGCAGCCGGTCAGGTCGAGGTAGCCCACGTCCCTGGTGCGGCGCAGGTAGACGGGGTTCTCGTCGAGGAGCTTGCGGATGTCCTTGATCCGCTTGGGCATCTCCTTGAGGAACTCACCGATCTTGTCGACCGCGCCCGCGGGCAGGTCGACGCTCACGCCGCCCGGCCGGATGTAGGCGTGGTTCATGCGCAGACCTGTGATGTACTCGAACAGGTCCATGATCATTTCACGGTCGCGGTAGCCGAACAGGAACGGCGTGGTCGCGCCCAGCTCCATGCCGAACGTGCCCATCGCGACCAGGTGCGAGGAGATGCGGTTGAGCTCCATCATCATCACGCGGATGGCCTGCGCCCGGTCCGGGATGCGGTCCTCGATGCCGAGCAGCTTCTCCACGCCCAGGCAGTACGCCGTCTCGTTGAAGATCGGCGAGAGGTAGTCCATGCGGGTCACGAACGTGGTGCCCTGCGTCCACGTCCGGAACTCCATGTTCTTCTCGATGCCGGTGTGCAGGTAGCCGATGACGCTGCGCGCCTCGGTCACCGTCTCACCGTCGAGCGTCAGGACCAGGCGGAGCACGCCGTGCGTGGACGGATGCTGGGGGCCCATGTTGACGACCAGGCGCTCTTCCTCGGTGTCGCGCGCCCCGGTGACGACCTGGTCCCAGTCGCCGCCGTTGACCGAGTAGACCTTGCCCTCGGTCGCCTCGTCGTAAGCCGTGCTCACGAGTAAGACCTCCTCTGGTCCGGCGAGGGAATGGTGGCGCCCCGGTATTCGACCGGGATGCCGCCGAGCGGGTAGTCCTTCCGCTGGGGGTGTCCGTCCCAGTCGTCCGGCATCATGATCCGGGTGAGCGCGGGGTGACCGTCGAAGATGATCCCGAAGAAGTCGTACGTCTCGCGCTCATGCCAGTCGTGACCAGGGTAAACGCCGACGGTCGATGGAATGTGCGGGTCGGCGTCGGGTGCGCTGGCCTCGACGCGCACGCGCCGGTTGTAGGTGACCGAGCACAGGTGGATGACCGCGCGCAGCTCCTCGCCCGCCAGGTGCGGGTAGTGCACGCCGGACACGCCGAGCGAGAGCTCGAAACGCAGCGCGGGGTCGTCGCGCAGCTTCTGGCAGACCTCGACCAGCCGCTCGCGCTTGACGTGCAGGGTCAACTCACCGCGGTCGACCACCACGCGCTCGATGGCGTCGTCGAGCCCGAGGGCGTCGACGATCTCGTCGAAGTAGCCGCCGTACGGGCGGGGCGTGGACAGCTGCGGCGCCCGGCGCACGACGAGGCCGCCGTAGCCGGAGGTGTCGCCGGAGTCCTGGGCGCCGAACATGCCGTGCCTGGCGATCGGCGATTCCGGCACTGCGGGAACCGGGACCTCGGGGGTCTCGCCGCTGTCCGGGCTGCCGGGGAGGTTGTCGGGCGAAGTCACTTCGCGGCCCCCTGGTCGATCAGCGGCAGCGGGCGCAGCGCCTGGAGCTCGAGCTCCTCGATCTGCTTGGCCCGGTGCGCGCCGAACTTCATGTTCTGGATCTTGTCGTGCAGCTTCACGATCGCGTCGATCAGCATCTCGGGCCGCGGCGGGCAGCCCGGCAGGTAGATGTCGACGGGCACGACGTGGTCGACGCCCTGGACGATCGCGTAGTTGTTGAACATGCCGCCGCTGGAGGCGCACACGCCCATGGAGATGACCCACTTCGGCTCGGCCATCTGGTCGTAGATCTGCCGCAGCACGGGGGCCATCTTCTGCGAGACGCGCCCGGCGACGATCATCAGGTCGGCCTGCCGGGGAGACGCCGAAGCGCGCTCCATGCCGAAGCGCGCGAGGTCGTAGTGGGGGCCACCGGTGGCCATCAGCTCGATGGCGCAACAGGCGAGCCCGAACGTGGCCGGCCACACGGAGTTTTTACGCGCCCATCCGGCGGCCGCCTCGACCGTGCTGAGGATGAACCCGCTGGGGAGTTTCTCTTCAAGTCCCATTTTCAGTCCCAGTCCAGACCCTTGCGGCGCCACACGTACGCGTAGGCCACGAGCACGGTGACGATGAACAGCAGCATCTCCACGAGCGCGAACAGCCCCAGGCCTGAGGAGAGCACCTGGCCCGCGTCGTTCGTCTGCGGCGTGAACGAGACCGCCCACGGGTAAAGGAAGATGATCTCGATGTCGAACACGATGAAGAGCATCGCGGTGATCATGTATTTGAGCGGGAACCGTCCACCACCGACAGGCTGGGGCGTCGGCTCGATACCGCATTCATAGGCGTCGAGCTTGGCGCGGTTCCAGCGCTTGGGACCGGTGAAGGGAGCGATGGCGACCGAGAAGATCGCGAAGCCCCCCGCGAGAACGGCGAGCACCAGGATGGGCACGTAAAGGTCCATCGCTACGCCTCCTCCGGAGTCGCCGCGCGCGCGGGCGCGCAGCCGGATCTGTTAGTTCTGAGATTCATGCTGGTGGGGCGACCTTTGAGAGTGCGTTAATGATCATGTCGGACGCATCGCCTCGCCGGTCGGTGAGATTACCAAGGAGTTTGATGGCGAAGCGCATCAGCCTCGGGTGAGGGAGCCCGTGCCTGGTGCCAAAGCTCATCACACCCGGCTTCCCAATTGCCTCGACGAACAACCTGCCGAGCGTGAAATATCCGCCGTACGCGTCCTTCAGCACCTGAGGATAGGTCCGCAGGGTGCGTTCGCGCTGCGCGGGGGTGGTGCCCTTGAGGGCCTTCACGATGACCTCGGCGGCGATCTCGCCGGTCTCCATGGCGTAGGCGATGCCCTCGCCGTTGAACGGGTTGATCGACCCGCCCGAGTCGCCCACGAGCATCAGGCCGCGCGAGTAGTGCGGCTGCCGGTTGAAGGCCATCGGGAGCGCGGCGCCGCGGATGGGGGCCGTCATGTTCTCCTCGGTGAACTCCCACTCGGCGGGCATGGCCTTGCACCAGCGCCGCAGCAGGTCCCGGTAGTCGATGTTCTTGAACTCGGCGCTCGTGTTGAGCAGCCCGAGCCCCACGTTGGCGGTGCCGTCGCCGACGCCGAAGATCCAGCCGTAGCCGGGCAGCAGCTTGTCCTCCGCCCACAGCTCCAGCCAGATCTCGAGGTAGTCGTCGTCGTGGCGCGGGCTCTCGAAGTACGTCCGCACGGCCACGCCCATCGGCCGGTCTTCCCGCTTGTGCAGCCCCATGCCCACGGCGAGACGGGTGCTGTTGCCGTCGGCGGCCACCACCAGGCGGCTGCGGTATTCGCGCCCGTCCTTGGTCGTCACGCCGACGATGTGGCCGCTGCGGTCGTCGAGGATGGGCCCCGTCACGGTGACGCCCTCCATCATCCGCACGCCGTTCTTGACCGCGTTGGCGGCGAGGATCTCGTCGAAGTCCTGGCGGGTGCGTACGAGCCCGAAGTCGGGGAAGCGCTCGAGCTGGGGCCAGTCGAGGTCGAACCGCAGGCCACCGCCGACGACGCGCAGGCCCTTGTTCCTGACCCAGCCGGGCGCGTCGACGTCGACGCCCATGTTGAGCAGCTGCTTGACCGCGCGCGGGGTGAGGCCGTCGCCGCAGACCTTCTCACGGGGGAACCTGGTCTTCTCCAGGAGCAGCACGTCTAGCCCGGATCGAGCGAGGTAAAAGGCGGTTGCGGAACCTGCGGGACCGGCGCCGACGACGATGACGTCGGCGTCTACCTGCTTGGCTGATGGCACCGTCACTGGACTGTCCTGTCCTTCGAAGGCCTCGGGGGTGTGCCGCCTTCGTTCCTTTGTGAACCCCTTCACAAACTTGTCGGCCTGCAGTCTACTGCTTTTCCAGTACATAGTGGCAGTCGGGGGGCCGTTCCGTGATCCAAGAGGAACGGCGTGTCGCATGTGGTCTCACTGCGGCTTGAACCCTCTGTGCATGGCCACGATCCCCATCGTGAGATTGCGCCACGCCACCCGCTCCCAGCCGGCCTCCTGAATCGTCCGGGCCAGCGTTCGCTGGTCGGGCCAATCCCTGATCGACTCCGCCAGATATTCGTAGGAATCGTCATTGGACCCGAACACCTTGGCCACTTTCGGCAGCAGCCTCATCAGATATTCGCGATAGACCAGATCGAACGGCGCGAAGGCGACATGCGAGAACTCCAGCACCACCAGCCGGCCGCCGGGCTTCGTCACGCGCAGCATCTCGCGCAGCGCCTGCGCGGTGTCGTGCACGTTGCGCAGCGCCACCGAGATCGTCACCGCGTCGAAGGAGTCGTCGGCGAACGGCAGCCGCATCGCGTCGCCCGCGATGAACGGCACCCCGTCGCCCGACAGCGCGTTGCCGCCGTGGCGCCGTACGCCGGTGCGCAGCATGCCGAGCGAGAAGTCGGACGCGATGGCCCGCGCGCCCAGCGTGGTGAACGCGTCGGTGGACGTGCCGGTGCCGGCTCCCAGGTCGAGCACGAGCTCGCCCGGCCCCGCGTCGATGGCCGCGGCCACCGCCTTGCGCCAGAGCCTGACCTGCCCGAGGGAGATCACGTCATTGACCAGGTCGTAGCGCCGGGCGGTGCGATCGAACATCGCGGCGACCTCGTCCGGCTGTTTGTCCAATTGAGCGCGCGTCATAGGCAAAGCCTATTGGGAGGCCACATCCACCAGCAGGTGGAGGCCGCAGACACAAAAAGTAGTCACCCGACTACCGAATGTCTGCTAACAATTGGCGAATGCTTGCCCGTGTCGCCCTTGCCGCGATTCTCGCCTCGGCCCCCACGCCGCATGTTCACGTGGTCTCCGCCGACCCGGTCGACAGCACCCCGCACGTACTCGACGGCATCGTCAACGCCATCACGGTCGTGGGCCGGACCGTCGTGGTCGGCGGCTCGTTCAGCGAGGTGAGCGACGCCGCGCGCACCACGACGTACCCGCGCGCCAACCTGTTCGCCTACGACCTGACCACAGGCCGCGTCCTGCAGGATTTCGCGCCGATCGTCCCGGGCCCCGTGTACGGCCTGGCCGCCGGCGACAGCGGCACCGTCTACGTCGGCGGCGAGTTCACCGGCGTCAACAACACGCGGTCCAGGTCGCTGGCCAGGCTCAAGCTCTCCGACGGCGCGCTCGTGACCGGGTTCGCGCCCCGCATCGGCGGCGGCATGGTGAACGCGCTGGTCAGACAGGGCTCGCAGCTTTACGTCGGCGGCGACTTCATCAGCCCGCGCACCGCGCTGGCCAGGCTCGACGCGACCACGGGCGCGGCCGACCCGGCGTTCGCCATCACACCGGGCGGGCCGCTCGCGGACAGCGTCAAGGTCCACGCGATCGCCGCCACCCGTCATCGGCTCGCCGTGGACGGCTCGTTCACCACGCTCGGCGGCCACTCCAGGCCGCAGCTCGGGCTGATCGACATCAGCGGCCCCACCGCCAAGGTCGCCCCCTGGCGGACCGAGGCGTACGCGGCCCGGTGCATGGCGGCATTCCCCTCGTACGTGCGCGGCCTGGATTTCTCGCCCGACGGGCGTTATTTCGCGGTCGTCACCACAGGGGGCCCCAAGGGCGGCATGTGCGACACGACCGCCAGATTCGAGACGTACGCTAAGGGCACCCGGGTCAAGCCCACCTGGGTCAACAGCACGGGCGGCGACTCGCTCTACTCGGTTTGCGTGACGGGCGCGGCGGTCTACGTCGGCGGGCATCAGCGCTGGTTGGACAATCCGCGGGGCCGCGACTCGGCAGGCCCGGGGGCGGTGTCACGGCCCGGCATTGGGGCCATTCATCCGACCACGGGTAAGGCCCTGAGTTGGAATCCGACGCGGGAGCGGGGCATCGGCGTGAAGGCGTTTTACGCGCATCCCAGCGGACTACTTGTCGGTAGCGACACAACCCGACTCGGACGGGAGTACCATGCCCGGATTGGCATGTTCCCTCAGCCCTAGTCGTCCTCGGGCTTCGGCCGGTCGATCTTGTTGCTGATACGTTCGCTCATGGCGTCGCGCTGCTTGCTGAGCAGGACGTAGCTGGCTATGCCGCTGATCAAGAAAGACACGACGATCAGCACCAGCGGGTTTTGCAGGCCGAGCAGCAAGAGCACCACGAGGGTCACCGCAAACAGGCCGATCCGCGACAAGGTGTAAACGAGAACGGGACGCACAGGTTCGAGGTTACTCGGACCCGTGGACCGGTCGCTCTTCGCATCGGACGCGAGCGCTGCTACTGTTCCCAGTCAGGGAGTTTCGTAAAGAAACACCCACGAGAGCCCCAAAGAGGCTCTATCATATAACAATCGGGCAGTCAGCTGATAACAACCCGTGATCTTTGTCGAAAACCACGGATAAATCAGGCTTCGCTCGACACACTGGTTACCTGTCCGCCCGCTGGCAGGAAGCGGGATGCGAGGGGGAGAGATTGGTGGAGAGTAGCAGCGAGCGTCTGCTGACCCCAGGAGAGGTTGCCGCCCTCTTCCGGGTAGACCCAAAGACGGTTACGCGCTGGGCTGCGGCAGGCCGCATCAGCAGTATCCGCACCCCCGGAGGGCACCGGCGCTTCCGCGAGTCGGAAGTCCACGCCCTTCTCCGAGGCGAGGACGTTTTGACGGCCGACAGGCCGGCAGGTGAGTCCCCGCGCGTCTGACCGTGCAGACGGTGATCCTGCGACGGCAGGATCACCGCCGGCGCAACGCACTGTTCGCGTGCTTCCCGGCCATATTTCCGCACGGCAAGCATGGAGCGGCGCCAACCGCCGATCGTGGCTGGCGCCTGTCCGGCTGCTACCTGTTCAGGCTTCCTCCTGCGCCGCCTTGAACGCCAGGAACTCCCGCTCGAGGTCGTCGTTCTCCGCTTCCCAGCGCTTGCGGCGCTCAGCCGCCTCCTCCTCCGTCAGCGCCTCGGGCAACCACTGTTCGTAGTCGGGGTCACCGGGCCGCACCTCCACGTACGCGTTGCCGATCAGACGCCCGTCTTCGCTGGTCAGGCTCTGCGGCACGCACAGGGTCCCGTCCGCGAGCCGGATGACGTACATGTCCGATCACCTAGATTCCGTAGCGCCGGTTGAAGAAGAGCATGATGTCGAGCGCCATCCGCGTGTCTCCCCCGAGCATGTCCACGAGGGCCGGACGCTGGCGGGAGGCGATGGCGGCGAAGGCGTCGGCGAAGAACTCCTTGCGGCCCAGCCCCCCTCCCTGGCGGTGGAAGGTGGAGGACAGCAGCGGCAGGGCCGTGTTGTAGAGGCGGACGAACTCCGGCGAATCGGAGACCCAGTCGCCGTAAGGCGAGTCGATGTCGTCGATGGCGTGGCCGACCTCGTGCATCATCACGTCCGGGGTGGGCGAGGGACGGTCGCCCACGACGATCTTGCGGTCGCCGTACGCGCCCGCGCAGATGTCCCACGTCGCGCGGCCCGACGGGAGCGGGGCGCCGCGTAAGTAGCCCATGTCGTCGAGGTCGGGGACGCCGCCGCGGCCGACGTAGATGCCCTCCAGGCCGGCCGCGAGCTTCTCCTTGAGGCGGTCGGGCAGCCTGGCAAGGCTCTCCACGGCGCGTACGACGTCGGCCGAGGGCGGGCCCTGCCTGGCGTCCCACTGGCGGTGCAGGATGCTCTCCAGCTTGCCGCAGTGGCGCAGGCCGTCGCCCATGGACGGCACGCCGGGCCGGTTGGGCTGGGCCCTTGGCTGCTCGTCGAGCTCGAAGTCGTACCAGGTGTAGCGGGGGCGCTCGACCACGGCGGCGGGCAGCCTCTCGCGGCGTTCGCGCACCGCGAACCCGTCCCAGGGGCGCCCTGCCTCCTCGCCCGGCCATGTCATCCGCTCAGGACGCCCGCTGGGCGCGTCTGTGGCCGCCCGGCGGTCCTTGCGTGCCTTGGCGTCTGGACGGGCCTCCTTGTGCTTCTCGGAGACGTTGGACCAGAACGAGCGGTCGGCGTCGGGGGGCGCCTCGCCGCGGCGCGAGAACAGGTACGACCCGCGCCGCCACCAACGACCGCGCCGGTGTCTCCCCTTGTCGCCAGACACCTTGGAGTTAGAAAAGGCCATCGCACCTCTCAACGCCTGTGGAGTCCGGCGAGAGCGCCGCATCGGCTTCCACGGTACGACGCGGATCTTCCCCTAGTCACCCGAAATGGGACAACGGGAAGCACGATCACGTCGCGGATGGCTTACAGTTCGGGCATGGCAGGTGTACTGATCGGCCTGGCGCTGCTGGCCTTCTGGCTCTTCTCGCTGTTCGACGTGGTAACCACACCGGAGGATGAGGTTCGGAACGTACCAAAAGCCCTGTGGATCCTGATCGTCGTCCTGATCCCGCTGCTCGGCGGTCTCGTCTGGATGGCGCGCGGGCGACCACGTGCTCCGCGCGCCGCCTGGCCCGTGCCCCCGGGTCCGGGTGCGCCGAAGGGGCCGGACGACGACCCCGACTTCCTGCGCGACCTCGACCGCCGCATGCGCGGCGACGACGCCTGAGCCGATCAGACGTCGGCGTAGCTGTGCAGCCCGCTGATGAGGATGTTGACGCCGATCAGGTTGAACAGCAGGCAGGCGAACGCCACGAGCTGCACGATCGTCGCGGCCCTGCCCCGCCATCCGGCCGTCACCTTGGCGTGCAGGTAGGCGGCGTAGGCCACCCAGGTGATGAACGACCAGACCTCCTTGGGGTCCCAGCCCCAGTAGCGGCCCCACGCCCGGTCCGCCCAGAGCGCCCCCGCGATCACCGCGAACGTCCACACCGGGAACGCGAACACGATCGCCCGGTGCGCCACCCGCTCCAGGTCGGCGCGGGACGGTAGACGCGACACCCCGTCGCCGCGCACCAGGTAGAGGATGCCGGACACGCCCGCCATCGTGAACAGGCCGCTGGCGACGATCGCGGCGGTGACGTGGATGGCGATCCAGTACGAGTCCAGCGCGGGCACCACCGGCCCCGCGGCCGTGTAGAAGAACTTGACCGCCAGGCCGAGGCCGAGGGCGGCCGCGACCATCACGAAGGCGCCGAGGAACCGCACGTTGTAGCGGAGCTGGCTGCCGAGGAACGCGGTCACGGCGGCGAAGCAGATCGCCACCACGAACTCGTACATGTTGCCCCACGGCCACCGGTCCACCGCCAGGCCGCGGGTGGCGATGGCGGTGAGGTGGGCGGCCCAGCCCACCCAGGCGAGCACCAGAGCCGCCCTGCCGGCCCAGACCGCCCCGAGGCCCTTGGCAGCGGGCTTCCCGGCTTCCACGGCGCCTTCGCCGGGAGGCGTCCCGACCACGCCGCCTTCGCCGGGAGGCGTCCCGACCACGCCGCCGGCGGCCGCTCCGACCGCCACAGGCTGTTTGGCCTCCGACCGCTCGGCGACGGCCGCCGTGCCGGGGACGCCCTTTCCGAAGGCGAGCTCGATCGCGAAGGCGACCATGGCGAAGACGTAGAGGAGGACGGCGGCGACGACGAAAAGGTCGCTCAGCCCGGCGAGTTGCTCAGCGGACATCCTTTTCTCCTGCTGATAGAACCTTGACGATGTCGGCGAACTCCTCGGCGAAGCCCGCCGCGGAGCCCTCTGTGCGGGTCAGCCCGCCCACCTCGACCACGCCCTTGTCGACCCGTACGAACACCCTGCGCCGGCGGATCTGCAGCGACAGCGCGATGCCCACGACCGCCGCGGCGGCGGCGATCAGCGCGGGCACGCGGCCGGGGTCGTAGGCGGTCTGCAGCGTGATCCACTCCTTGACCCCGGTGAACTCCAGCTTGCCCGCACCCTTCGGCAGCTCGATCGACTGGCCGACCGCGAGCGGCTTGGGCACGTTCGTGCCCATGACGAGCGGGGTGAGCTTCTTCAGTACCTCGGGCGGCGCCAGCTCGTAGACCGACTGGGGCTGGCCGGAGCGCAGGCCGAGGTCGCCGGTGAAGGCACCGATGAGCTGCACCTCGGGGTTGAGCTCGCCGGGGAAGGCGGAGGCGTACGTGCCGTCGGTCAGCGGCACGCTGGTGGGCAGGAACTGCAGCAGGAACCCGAGCTGCGCCGGCTGCGCGTCGGGCACCTTGACCACGCATCCCGAGGCCATCGTGGCCTTGGACTCGATCAGGCACGGCACCGGGCCCTCGAAGGCCACCTGCCCCTTGCCGTCGGTGACCTTGAAGACGGGGGCGTAGCCGTTGCCGATCAGGTAGGTCTGCGTGCCGTCGATCTCCAACGGGTCGTTGACCTTGAGGTCGTAGTCGCGGGTGGGCGAGCCGGGCGAGTCGTTGACCTTCAGGTGGGCGGTGTAGTCGAGCGCCTGACCCTTCTTGTCGCCCGTGACCTGGTAGGCGACCTTGAAGTCGGCGAGCTGGAAGGAGAACGGCTCCAGCGACTCGGCCGAGACCTGGCTGCCGGGGATGAACCGGTCGTAGGCGGCCACCGTGTTGGCGAACCCGTCGCCCTCCACGACCAGGACGTTGCCGCGGTAGCCGAACAGGGAGCCGAAGCCCACCGCGAGCAGGATGCCCAGCAGGGCGACGTGGAAGAGCAGGTTGCCGGTCTCGCGCAGGTAGCCCTTCTCCGCGGAGACCCAGCCGTCGCCGGTCACGACGCGGAAGCGCAGCTTGCGCAGCCGCCGCGCGGCCTCACCGACGTCGAGGTCGCCCTCGAAGGAGGCGGACTGGGGCAGGCGCGTCAGGCGCTTGGGCGCGTCAGGCGGCTTGCGGCGCAGCTCGCGCGCGTACGTCGTGACGCGCGGGATGATGCAGCCGACCAGCGAGGTGAACAGCAGCAGGTAGATCGCCGCGAACCAGACCGAGGTGAACACCTCGAAGAGCTGGAACCTGTCGTACCACTCGGCCAGCGTGGGGCTCTGCTCGTAGAGCCGGGCCACCTTGTCGGGGTCGACACCGCGCTGCGGGACGAGCGAGCCGGGCACCGAGGCGAGCGCCAGCAGGAAGAGCAGGATCAGCGCCGTCTTCATCGAGGTGAGCGTGCGCCAGCCCCACCGCAGCCAGCCGACCAGCCCGAGCTTGACGTGCTTGGGCTCCTGCTCCGTCGCCAGCTCCTGAACAGTCATCAGATCACCGGCTCGAAAGCGCCGATCAGACCCTGCATGGCAGCGATCATCTGTCCCCACAGCCCGGTCACGAGCAGCACTCCGACGGCCACCATCAGGCCGCCGCCGATCCTGGTGATCAGGCGCGAGTGCTTACGGATGGCCCGGAACGTGCGCAGGGCCTTGCTGTACGCGAGCGCCGCGCCCACGAACGGCAGCCCGAGGCCCAGGGCGTACGCGACGGCCAGGAGGGCGCCACGCGCGGCGCTGCCCTCGTTGAGCCCGAGCGCCAGCACCACGGCGAGCGTGGGCCCGATGCACGGCGTCCACCCCAGCCCGAACACCACCCCGAGCAGCGGCGCGCCCGCCAGTCCCGCGGCCGGCACCTTGTGGATGCGCACGTCACGCATCAGCCCGGGGACGGCGCCCAGGAACGCCAGCCCGAGCAGGATGGTCAGCACGCCGAGCACCCGCGTGATGATCTCGGCGTGGCCCAGCATGACCGAGCCGAGCCCACCGAACAGCGCGCCGCTGAGCACGAACACCAGCCCGAACCCGCTCACGAACAGCGCCGTGCCCAGCACCAGCCGCCCCCGCCTGGGGTCGGCGCTCATGCCGGTCACATACGACAGGTAGCCGGGCACCAGCGGCAGCACGCACGGCGACAGGAACGACACGACCCCGGCCAGCACCGCAATCGGCACGGCGAGCAGCAGCGAGCCCGAGGCCACGACGTCACTCATCGCGCACCTTGGTCACGGTGTTCATCAGGTCGGTGTACTTGACCGCGCCGAGCGCTCTGGCGGCGACCCTGCCCTGCTTGTCGATGATCAGCGTGGACGGGATGGCCGCGGGCGGCACCGTGCCCTGGAAGGCCAGCGCCACCTTGCCCGGCTGGTCGAAGATGTGCGGGTAGCCGGTCTTCTCGTTGCGCTCGAACGCCAGCGCGTCGGCCTGGCGGTCCTTGAAGTCGATGCCGATGAACTCCACGCCGCTGGCCTTGGTCTGGGCCGCGACCTCCTTGAGCACCGGCGCCTCGGCGCGGCACGGGCCGCACCACGACGCCCAGAAGTTGAGCACCACGACCTTGCCCTTGTGCGCGGCGAGCGAGGCGGTGGCCCCGTCGAGGGTCGGCCCCTGGATCGCGGGCGCCGGCTTGCGCTCGCTCGCGCCGAACACCTGCATCTTCCCGTCGCCCGCGACGAACCGGGTGTCGCCCGCCTGCGGCTGGCCGCCCTGGTTGCCGGCGCAGCCCGCGACCAGCAGGCCCAGGAGAACGAGGAAGATGGACTTGGCGCGCACGGAGGAAGATCTCCTTGTACTACAACCGGTAGAGCTTGCAACTCTACCGGTGAGGCCGCGCGCTCCGGACATCAGGCCCCGGGAATGGACGGACCCGTCTCAACCGATCCCGCGGGCTCGCTGTAGCCGACGCTGACCAGGCGGTCGCCGTTGAAGGTGAACGAGGTGAGGCTGGCCAGCGCGCACTGCCTGCGCCGCGGGTCGTGCCAGAGCCTGCGGCCCTCGGCGGCCATCCTGATCGTCCAGATCGGGAGCTGGTGGCTGACGAGCACCGTCTCGTGCCCGCGTGCCGCGGCCCTGGCGTCGTCGATCATCGACTTCATGCGCCGGACGATGGCCGGGTACGGCTCGCCCCAGGACGGGCGCAGCGGATTCCAGAAATAGCGGTAGTTACGCGGGTTTCGCAGGATTGTCAGGCCCTGGCCCACCGCGCGGCCTTCGAACAGGTTGCCCGCCTCGATCAGCCGCTCGTCCTGGACGACGCCGAGGCCGAGCTTGTCGGCGAGGGGCGCCGCGGTCTCCAGCGCGCGCTCCAGCGGCGAGCTGTAGAGCGCGACGATGTCACGGCCGCCCACGGTCTTGGCGACCGTCTCGGCCATGAGCTGACCCGTCTCGGACAGGTGGTAACCGGGCAGCCGGCCGTACAGGACGCCGGCGGGATTGTGCACCTCTCCGTGGCGCAGCAGGTGGACGACGGTGGTTTCAGCCATGGTGTGGCACAGCTTATCCGCTCCACTTCACCACCCGGCTGGGACCCGGCGGAGGCTCAGTTGACGGCCCAGGCGTTCTCCTGCGTCCTGCTCGCTTCGGCCAGCGCCTCCACCGTGGCCCTGATCGCCGGGCGGCGGGCCGCGTCCGCTCGCCACACCGCGTAGATGCGCCGCGTCTGGCGTGGCCTGATCGGCACGAGCCGCACGCCGCCCGGCACGCAGTCCCGGCCGAGCCGCGGCACGATCGCGCAGCCCAGCCCGCCCGCCACCAGCGCGAGCTGGGTCGGGTACTCGTCGGCCATGCACGCGATCTCGGGCTCCACCGAGGCGTTGCGCAGCGTGAAGACAAGCCAGTCGTGGCAGACCGTGCCGGGACTCCCGCTGATCCACCGCTCGCCGCGCAACTGCGCCAGCTCCAGTTCCTTGCTGTCCGCCAGCGGGTGGTCGGCGGGCACCGCGACGTCGGCCACGTCGTCGAGCAGCGTGGCCCTGGACAGGCCGTCGGGCAGGGCCATGGGCCGGTTGAGCCAGTCCTGGATCACGCCCAGGTCCAGCTCGCCCCTGGCCACCTCGCGTACCACCCGCTCCGGCTCGCGCTCGTTGAGCGTGATCCACAGGTCGGGATGGCGATCCCGGAGCGCGACGAGCGCGCCGGGCATGAGGCCGCGCACGGCGGTGGGGAAGGCGGCGATGTTCAGGCGGCCGACGACCTCGCCGCGCAGCGCCTCGAAGTCCGCCTCCGCGGTCTCGACCAGGGCGAGGATGCGCTCGGCGTGCTCGGCGAGCAGCCCGGCCGCGTCCGTCAGCCGCACGCCGCGCCCGTTGCGCTCCATGAGCCTGGCCCCGGTCTCCCGCTCCAGCTTGGCGATCTGCTGGGACACCGCCGACGGGGTGACCATGAGCGCGTCGGCCGCCGCTCCGACCGACCCGTAGACGTGAACTGCGTGAAGGGCCTTGAGCCGGTTCAAGTCCAACATGTAAGCCAGCCTAAACGGTTTAGCGTAGAAAGTCTCGCTTGTCCTTCAATCTGTAGCGTTTGAAAATAGATGCATGAGAATCCTTAAGACGAAGAAGCAGCAGTCCGGTTCGGTTTCGTACCTGAAGGTGCTCGCCGAGCAGGCTCGCGAGCAGCGCATCCGCTACCAGAAGCCCGCTCGCTGAGTGCGGCCCCGCCACCTCGCCCTAGCCGTCGGCCTCGCGGCCGTATGGGGCTTCAACTTCCTGGTCATGCAGGTCGGGCTGCGGCACTTCCCGCCCCTCCTGTACGCGGGCATCAGGTTCACGATGGCCGCGTTCCCCGCCCTGCTGTTCGTGGGGCGTCCAGGGGTCCCGTGGCGGTGGGTCGCCGGGGTGGCGGCCGCTGTCGGGGTCGGCCAGTTCGGTCTCCTGCTCGTGGGCATGCGAGCGGGCGTACCGGCCGGGCTGGCCTCTCTCGTCCTGCAGACGCAGGTGCTGTTCACCGTGTTGTTCGCGGTGACGCTGCTCAAGGAGCGGCTCACCGCCCGCCGCGTGCTCGGACTGGCCGTCGCCCTCGGCGGCCTGGCCCTGGTCACACTCGACTTCGGGGTGTCGGGCCCGCTCGGCGCCTTCGTCCTCTGCCTGGGCGCCGCGGCCGCCTGGGGCCTCGGCAACGTGATCCAGCGCAGGGCCGCGCCGCCCGACTCGCTGCGTTTCATGGTCTGGGTCAGCGCCTTCTCCGCGCCCCCGCTCCTGCTCCTGTCGCTCTGGCTGGAGGGCGTGCCCGCCTTGAGCCCGTCCGTGGAGGGCTGGCTGTCACTGGTGTACGTGGCGTTCATCTCCACGCTCGGCGGCTTCGGCGTCTGGGGCCTGCTCCTGCGCCGGTACGACGCTTCGACGGTGGCGCCGTACACGCTGCTGATCCCGGTGTTCGGCATGTCGTCGGCCGCGCTGATGACCGGCGAGCCGATCTCCTGGCTGAAGCTGGTGGCGGCGGCCCTGATCGTCTCGGGCGTCCTGTACGCGGGCACCAAGCCCCGCCGCGCACCGGCCCCGCTCTCCACGGCCGGCCGCTGAGCCGCGGCGGCATGTGCGGGAGACGGGGTCAGAGAACGGCCGCGGCCGCCTTCGCGGCAGCCGGAAGAGCGTCGGCGACGCGGTTGAGCGCCTCGTCGTCGTGGGCCGCCGACAGGAACCAGGCCTCGTACGCCGAGGGCGGCAGGTAGACGCCCTGGTCGAGCATGGCGTGGAAGAAGGCGGTGAACACGGCCGTGTCCTGCGCCTTGGCCTCGGCGAAGTTCGTCACCTCTGCGTCCGTGAAGAAGATCGAGAACAGGCTGCCCGCCCGCTGCAGCCGGTGCGGCACCCCCGCCGCGGAGAGCGCCTCTGCGGCGGCGTCGCCGACGGCGAGCGCGGCGGCGTCCACCCGCTCGTACGCCTCGGCGTCCAGGGCACGCAGCGTGGCCAGCCCGGCCGCGCAGGCCAGCGGGTTACCGGACAGCGTCCCCGCCTGGTAGACCGGCCCCTCGGGCGCGAGCTGGGCCATGACGTCGGCCCGTCCGCCGAAGGCCGCGGCAGGCAGGCCGCCGCCCATGACCTTCCCGAACGTCATCAGGTCGGCGTCCACCGGGTCCAGGCCGTACCAGCCCGCGGACGAGACGCGGAAGCCCGTCAGCACCTCGTCGAGGATGAGCAGCGCGCCGTTGGCCGTGCACAGCTCGCGCAGCCGCGTGTTGAAGCCGTCCTTCGGCGGGACGATCCCCATGTTCGCGGGGCAGGCCTCGGTGATCACGCACGCGACCTCGACCTCCGCGAAGGCCGCCTCGACGGCCTCGATGGAGTTGTACGGCAGCACGATCGTGTCCGCCGCCGACGCTCCCGTCACGCCCGGCGTGTCGGGCAGCCCGAACGTCGCCACCCCGGACCCGGCCGCGGCCAGCAACGCGTCGACGTGCCCGTGGTAGCACCCCGCGAACTTGATCACCTTTGACCGCCCGGTGAACCCCCTGGCCAGGCGCACGGCGCTCATCGTCGCCTCGGTGCCCGAGCTGACCAGGCGCACCTTCTCGACCGGGGCGACCCTGGCGACGATCTCCTCTGCCAGCTCCACCTCGCCCGGCGTGGCGGTGCCGTAGGAGAACCCGTTGGCGACCGCCCCTGACACGGCCTCGACGACCGCGGGGTGGCGGTGCCCGAGGATCATGGGCCCCCAGGAGCACACCAGGTCGACGTACCGGTTGCCGTCCGCGTCGGTGATGTAGGGCCCCTGGCCGGAGACCATGAAACGCGGCGTCCCGCCGACCGCGCCGAACGCACGCACCGGAGAGTTGACGCCCCCGGGCACGATCCGGCGGGCGCGGGCGAACAGGTCCTCGGAGTTCTGTGTACGGCTCACCCGACCCAGGTTAGTCCCACCCCCACCCGCCCCTTTCCACACGGGCACATCAACGCCGCCGAGGCGCATCCCCCACCGGGCACGGGGTGCAAGCGGCCCCCTCCACAGGCGTCCCTGCCCGCACTCCGCGTCGCACTCGCGAGCACACGCCCTTCCAGCCGCCACCGCCACCCAGCCGCCGTCACCGCCGTCACGGGAACGCCGTCAGAGGCTCCATCACGAGAGGCGCGCCTAACCTATGGGGTTTCAGCCTGACACCAAGCGTCCTGCCGGTGCGCAAGGTCGTGCCGGCGGGGGCTCCGTCGCCGGTCCGGGAGGTCTGGCTGCCGTTTATCCCCGCAAGGCCATCACCCATTCGTGACGCGGCCCGGTCTGCGTGGCCGTCCAAGGTCCGCCTGCGGCACCGCGTCGCCGTAGCAGCCGCATGTCGCCGCTTCTTGATCACTGAGCTTTTAGGTAGGTTTACGAGCAAAGTCGGAGGGTTACTGTTGAGCCGTATACCTCGATCACTACTTTGCTGGACGGAGAGGGCGTGGAAGACCAGGCGTGGGACGCGGGAATCGACATCGATGCCGAGCTGGCCAAGGTCAACCAGGAGTTAGACGACGTTCAGGCCAAGCTGGCGGAGGTCGACGGCCGGGGCGAGGGCGCCAAGGGTCTGGTGACTGTGCGCGTGGGGGCCGATGGCCGGCTGCTCGATCTGCGTCTCGACCCGCGGGCGCTGCGGCTCGGCTCCCACGCGCTGGCAGCGGCGATCATGGAGGCGGCGAACTCCGCCGCCGATCAGACGGCTGGCCGGATGCGTGAGATCATGGCGCCGTTCGCGGATGCGCCGTTCGTGGACGTCAACCGGCGCCCCACCCGATGAGCCAGTGGCTGGGTGAAACCGCGACCGGATTCGGGGTGCGGGCGGAGAGGGTCGCTCATGCCTCTCAAGGGGTGGCCTCGCTGACTGACCGGGTGGACGGGATCCGGAAACTCGCCGACCAGGCCAATGCCGAGCTGTTCCGCTTTCACCCGTGGGGCATGCTCGGCGAGATCGAGTTGCGCGGTGACTGCACGGCCCTGATGACAGAGTTCTCGGGGTTGTTGGACACCATGAGAAAGTCTCTCGATGACGTGGGCGAACGCCTGCGCAACACTTCGATCAACTATGCCGAGGACGATGAGGCCCTGCTGAGAGTCCTGGCCGCGGCCGCAGCCAGGAAGGAGGTCGAGCCGGAGGCCATCCGCGAGCTCAACCCCGCCTCCCGCTTCTACCGGGACCACCGCCTGCTCAACGGCATCATCGAGGCCCTGCCCTATCCCTTGGGACAGCTCGGCATGACTGCCCTGCTCGGCGTGCGTACCTACGGCGATGCCACCAGCGACGACCGGTTCAACCTCGGCTCCGACATCGCCCTGTTGACGCAGAGCGCCATCAGCACCTTCTTCGGCCTGCGAACCGGGCCGTCGACGATCAGAGCCGATCCGCTCGGGTACCTCCTGAACAATGGCGCCAAGTTCCTGATCAACGCCATGTACTGGGTGAAGTGGGCAGTGGACTGGGTCACTGGAGACCCGATCGCCACCGGGCAGGCCGCATACAACTTCGACAGCATGGCCACGAGCCTTCGCGGCCTTGCCCGAGGCTTCGAACAGGCGCTCGACGCCGCCTTCAAGGAAGGCGAGTGGCAGGGCGCCGTAAGCGAGGCGGCGCGGGCGCGACTCACGGCGTTCCACGAGGGGATCGCGGAGACCGGCGATCTGGCCGACAAGGTCGCCGCGAAGCTCCAGCTAGCATCCGCGATCATCGGCACCGTCGAAGGCATCATCCGGGAGACGGTCAACGGCCTCATCACCTGGGCGGTCAAGAACTGGTTTTACGCCTCGATGCTGGCAGGTCCGACCGGCGGCCAATCCATGGTGGTCGCCGCCAGGGAGATCAGCGCGGCCTCGGCCGACTCCGCCTCCCGAGTGGGAGCGATGATCGACAACGCGACGGCGCTCTTCAGGCGGCTGGCCGTGCTGATGAGGCGGGCCATCGCCGCGCTCGTCGACAGCAAGCGGCGGGCGTTCACCTTGCTACAGGGCTCGTCCTGGGGCCAGAAGAACATTCAGTACCCCTACGGCGCAAGGTACTCCCTGGGAATTGTCCGACAGGACGCCGGGGTGGCGGACGGGGTGCAGCTCACCTGGCGTCACTACGCCGCCAGCTTCCGAAGGCAGGCAAGGCAGCTCCCGTTGACCAACACGCTCGTTTCGTTCGGCTTCGTGGGCTACCGGGCCGACAAGCACGGCAAGCTGTATCCGGACGGGAAACAGAGGATCGGTATTTCGATGTACTCATATACGGACCGCGACGGCCAGACCAACGCGAAAACGAACTACCTGGCTCCCCCCGCCTCCACCGCGGTCTACGCGCTACCGTTCGCGCGCTCCTGGCAGTACAACCACCGAGCCGGCGAGGTTCCCCCGACCGGGGACATCGCCGCCAAACTGAAGATGTGAAACTCCACCCCTTGGGGGTGATGCCGGAGGAGATCGCGTGTGGTGGCGAACCAGGCGGCCACTACGGTCCAGGTGGCTCCCAGGACGGTGTGGGAGGGCACCGCCGTCGAGCAGGCGCTACGGCCAGCAGGGTGATGGCGGCAGCTAGACAGGCGACGGCGATCACGAGGGGCCAGGCGAACGGGCCGTTGCCCAGGCGCCGTGCCGGGCCGGCCGAGTTTCTCGCGGAGGTGGGCCTGGTTTGCTGCTGCTGGGTGGCGTAGAGGGTTTGACCCGTTCGTAGGCGATGTCACAAGAGACCCAGACACGAAGGCGCGTCTAACGCCCCCGCCCCGCCCCGAACCCCAAAGCGCCGCAACGGCGAGACGCAGTACCGGAGCCCGGCGCTCATCAACGGCGCCCAGCCGGGCGCTGGCGCCGATATAGGAACGCCGGAGCCGCGAAAGGCGGGCCGAAGGGCCGTCAGTCGGCCAGCCACTCCAGGATGCGCAGCGGGTCGGGCAGCGGCCGGCCGTTCGGGGGGCGGAGCCAGGAGACGGGTTGGCCGGTGGGCAAGGTCGAAGGCGGCGCGAGCACGTAGCTGTCGCGGCAGTGCCACCGCAGCCCGGGCGTGTCCTCGATCGTTCCCGGGTCGCAGTCGAGGTGACACGACCACCATTCGTCCTCGTCCTCGGGATTGCCGCGGGTGGCCACGTAAAACAAGACCCGGTCGCCGTTGGCGGCGACCGGGCCGGGGTCCGCTCCGGCGTTGTCGATCCTGGTGAGGGCCGACAGGCCGAGGGCGAGCGGTACGTCGAAGACGTCGAACACGCGTCCGGTGGGCAGAATCACGTTGGCCTCTGGCTCGGCCCGCCACCAGCGCGTCAGCTGCGCGCTGTCCGTCGTGGCCTGCATGTGCCAGGCAGGCGACAGCGGATGGGCACCCGGGTCGGGACAGCCGAGGCGGTCACAGGAACAGGCGCGCGCGCCGTGGCGCAGCGGGTAGGCGCCCGGCACGACGGGCCAGCCCATGGCGGCGTATTCGAGCACGGCGCCGATGCGTGTCGGCCGCGACCGTTTTCTGGTACGCCGAGCCAGTGGTACCCCCACCATGGTGTCTCCCGTCGAGTCCAGCGCCTGAGGAGATCCCGGCTCCGGGGCAGCAGTACGCACCACGCGGGACACACCAGCACTTGTTATCGCACTCTAACGCACACGCCTCAGGAGTCGACGGGAAACCCCAAGGTTAGAGACCTCGTGCCACTTCCGTTGCCCAGTACGTGAGGATCAGATCGGCCCCGGCGCGCTTGATCGCGACCAGCGATTCCATGATCATCCGATCCCGGTCGACCCACCCGTTGGCCGCGGCCGCCTCGATCATGGCGTACTCGCCGCTCACCTGGTAGGCCGCCACCGGCACGTCCACCTCGTCGCGGACGCGGGTGATGACGTCGAGGTAGGCCAGCGCCGGCTTGACCATGACGGCGTCGGCGCCCTCGGCGAGGTCGAGCCGGACCTCGCGCAGCGCCTCGTTCAGCGGCCCCGCGGGGTCCTGCTGGTGGGTGCTGCGGTCGCCGAACTGCGGCGCGCACTCGGCGGCCTCGCGGAAGGGCCCGAAGAAGGCGGACGCGTATTTCACCGAATAGGCCAAGATCGGGACGTTGCCGTAACCGGCCCCGTCCAGAGCCGACCGGATGGCCCCGACCTGGCCGTCCATCATCCCGCTCGGCGCCACCATCTGCGACCCGGCGGCGGCCTGGGCCACCGCGATCGAGGCGTACCGCTCCAGCGTGGCGTCGTTGTCGACGTCGCCGGACGGGGTGAGGATCCCGCAGTGCCCGTGGTCGGTGAACTCGTCGAGGCATGTGTCGGCCATGACCACGATCGCGTCGCCGACCTCGGCGTTCACGTCGCGCAGCGCCACCTGCAGGATGCCGTCGGGATCGTCGGCGGCCGAGCCGCGCGCGTCCTTCACCGCGGGGATGCCGAACAGGATGAGCCCGCCCACGCCCGCCTCCGCCGCCTCATGCGCGGCCTTGCGCAGCGAGTCGCGGGTGTGCTGGACGACGCCCGGCATCGAGGCCACGGGCTGCGGCTCGGTGATGCCTTCCTTGACGAACAGGGGCAGGATCAGGTCGGCGGCGTGCAGCCTGGTGCCCGCCACCATCCGCCGCAGGGCGGGGCTGCGCCGCAGCCGCCGCGGCCGCGCGATGGGGTATTCAGCGCTCATTTGCCTCTCCTCCTGGCGCCCCGGCGGTTCTGTGAGGGCTTGCGCGGAGTGTCGCCCGCCGCCAGTGCCGCCTGGCGCTGCTTGGCTCCGTACTCGGCCACCGCGGCCGCCAGGGCGGACGCGGACGGCTTGTCGGCCATGACGTCCACGCGGAGCCCGAACTCCTCGGCCGTCTTCGCGGTCTGCGGCCCGATGACCGCGATCACTGTCACGTTGTGCGGTTTGCCGGCGATGCCCACCAGGTTGCGCACGGTGGACGAGGACGTGAAGAGCACGGCGTCGAAGCCGCCGCCCTTGATCGCCTCGCGGATGGGCGCGGGCGGCGGCGCGGCCCGCACGGTGCGGTACGCGGTGACGTCGTCGCACTCCCAGCCCAGCTCGGTGAGCCCGGCCACCAGCGTGTCCGTGGAGATGTCGGCCCGTGGCAGCAGCACGCGGTTGATCGGGTCGAGCATCGAGTCATAGGGCGGCCACTCGGCCACCAGCCCTTCGGAGGACTGCTCCCCCGACGGCAACAGGTCTGGCTTGACCCCGAACTCGACCAGGGCCCGCGCGGTCGCGTCGCCCACGGCCGCCACCTTGAGCCCGGCGAAGGCCCGCGCGTCGAGCCCGTACTCCTCGAACTTCTCGCGCACGGCCTTGACCGCGTTGGCGCTGGTGAAGGCCACCCACTCGTAGCGGCCGGTGACGAGCCCCTTGATGGCGCGGTCCATCTGCTGCGGCGTGCGGGGCGGCTCGACCGAGATGGTCGGCACCTCCTCGGGCACCGCGCCGTACGCGATGAGCTGCTCGGACAGGCTGCGGGACTGCTCCTTGGTACGGGGCACCAGCACCCGCCACCCGAACAGCGGCTTGGTCTCGAACCACGACAACTTGTCACGCAGCCCCACGGCCTCGCCGACCACGATGAGCGCCGGCTCGGTGAACCCGGCGTGCTTGAGGTCGGCCTGGAGCCGGCCGAGCGAGGACACCACGGTGTACTGCTCGGTGGTGGTGCCGCCGCTGCTGACCGCGACGGGCGTGCTGTCGGGCTTGCCGCCCGCGATGAGCGCCTTGCCGATGGCCACGGCGTCGGAGATGCCGTTGTAGATCACCAGCGTGCCGCGGCAGGCGGCGTGGGCGGGCCAGTCCTGCTCCTGTGCGGCGTCCACGACGCGGAACTCGGGCACGGCGGTCGCCGCGGGGATGCCCGCGTACGTGAGCACGGCGGTCGCGGGCGGCACGCCGGGCACGATCTCGAAGTCCACCTCCGCCGCGGCGCAGGCCGCGACCTCCTCGGTGATCGAGGAGAACAGCATCGGGTCGCCCTCGCACAGGCGCACCACGAGCTGCCCGTGCTTGGCGCGCTTGACCAGGTCGTCCTCGACGACCTCGACGCCTTCGCGGCAGTGGCGCAGCAGCGGGCGGTGCGTTTCGTCGCCGAGCAGCACGGCGTCGGCTTTGGAGAGCAACTCGGCGGCACGGAGCGTGAGCAGGTTGGGATCGCCGGGCCCCGCGCCCACGAATGCGACGAAACCGGAGGTTGGACTATCGGAGCTCAATGGGAATGCTCCCCCATCAATCTGTCGGCTCCTTCGGCGATCATCTCGGCCGCCAGGCGGCGACCTAGGTTTACAGCCTCCGAAGGAGAGCCGGCGGCGGACTTGCGGACCGCCTCGCGGCCGTCGATGGAGACGACCACGGCGGTCAGGTTCAGAGTGTGCCCGTCATCGGCCGCGAAAGCACCCACCGGAGCTGCGCAACCAGCCTCGAGAGCCGACAGCACGGCTCGCTCGGCGGTCACCGCGGAGCGCGTGCGCGGGTCGTCAAGCACACTCAGGAACTCGATGAGGTCGGTCCTGTCGGACCTGCACTCCACGGCCAGCGCGCCCTGACCGGGAGCGGGCAGCAGCTCCTCCACCTCGAAGATCTGCGCGATGTCGGCCTCGCGACCGATCCTGGTCAGGCCGGCCGAGGCCAGCACGACCGCGTCGAGCTCACCTGAGGTTACCTTGCCGATACGGGTGTCGGCGTTGCCGCGGATCGGGACGTACTCCAGGTCGGGGCGGAGCGCCCTGAGCATGGCGATCCTGCGCGGCGAGCCGGTGCCGACCCTGGCCCCCGGCGCCAGGTCGGCGAACTTGTGCGGGCCGACCAGCGCGTCACGGTGGTCGTGGCGGGCGGGGATGGCGGCCAGCGTGAAGCGGGGGTCCTGCGTGGTCGGCAGGTCCTTCAGCGAGTGGACGGCGAAGTCGACCTCGTCCTCGATGAGCTTGTCGCGCAGCGCGGTGACGAACACGCCCGTCCCGCCGAGCTGCGCGAGGTGGGCCTTGGTGACGTCGCCGAACGTCGTGACGCCGACCAGTTCGACCGCGCGTCCTGTGCGCTTGATGTAGGCGTCGGCCACCATCTGCGACTGCGTGGTCGCCAGCAGGCTGCGGCGGGTCCCCAGCCGCAGAGCTCCCGACGTCACAGCTCCACCTCCCTCACGGCCTCGGGCATCTTGGGATCGAGATTGAACAGCTCACGCAGCGCTTCCGCATAATGATCGCCTCCTGGGCAGGTGGCGAGCTGCTTGACACGCACAGTGGGCTCGTGAAGCAGTTTGTCGACGACTCGCTGCACGGTCATGGCGACCTCGTCCCGCGCCCGCTCGTCGAGGTTCGGCACGCGCATGAGGAGGCGCCCGAGCTCCGACTCGACCACGCTCGCCGCCTTGGTGCGCAGCGCCACCACGGTCGGGGTGACCTTGGCGGCCCGCTCGGCGTCGAGGTAGGCCCGCAGCTCCTCGGTGACGAGCCCGCGTACGGAGGCCACGGAGTCGCCCTCGCGGGCGCCGATGCCGGACTCCTTGATCGTCTCCAGGTCCACCAGCGTGACGCCGGGCACGGCGCGCACGGCCGGGTCGATGTCGTGGGGCAGCGCCAGGTCCAGGAGGAAGGCGGGCCCGTTCAGCATGCCGGGGGTGATGATGTGGCGGCCTGCGCCGGTGCAGGTGATGACGATGTCGGCGCCGGGGAGTTCGTCGGCCACGGCGGAGAAGGCCACGGCTCTGCCGCCGACCGACTCGGCGAGCCGGGCGCCGCGCTCGAACGTACGGTTGGCGACCACGATGTCGGTGACGCCGGCGCGCGCCAGCGTGACGGCGGCCAGCGAGCTCATGGAGCCCGCGCCGACCACCAGCGCCCGCCGGCCGGCCAGGTCGCCCGCCAGGGCCAGCCCGGCGGAGACGAGGGAGGCGCCGGCCTGGTCGATGCCGGTCTCGTGGTGCGCCCGCTTGCCGACCCGCAGCGCCTGCTGGACCAGCTCGTTGAGGGTGGCGCCGACGGTGCCGTGGCGCTGCGCCAGCTTGAGCGCCTGGCGGACCTGGCCGAGGATCTGGCCCTCGCCCACGACCATGGAGTCGAGCCCGCACACCACGGAGAACAGGTGCTCGACGGCCTGCTCCTCGTAGTGCACGTAGAGGTGCGGCGTCAGCTCCTCGACCGGTACGCCCGAGTGGACGCCCAGCAGGCCGGTCACAGCGGTGACGGCGGCGTGGAAGCGGTCGACCGTGACGTAGACCTCGACCCTGTTGCAGGTCGAGACCACCATGGCCTCCGCGACGCAGGGATCCTGCTGCACGTCGTGCAGCAGCTTGGCGAGCGCGTCGCCCGACACCGAGACGCGCTCCAGCAGGGCCACCGGAGCTGTCCGGTGGCTGAGTCCGATAGCCAGAACACTCATTGACTGTCCATCGCCATGAGTGGCCCCCCAGCCTTGCGTTGCTCGTGGAACGCGAGAATCTGCAGTTCGATAGATAGGTCGACCTTACGGACATCGACGCCTTCCGGCACGGAAAGCACAACCGGGGCGAAGTTTAGGATGCTGGTCACGCCCACGGAAATCACGCGATCGCACACTTCCTGCGCCGCTGCCGCCGGTGTCGCCAGAACCACGATCGAGACTCCACGCCGCTTGATGACGGCTTCCAGTTCGTCGATGTGTTCAACATTCAACCCCGCGATGGTGTCGCCCACGACTTCGGGGTCGGCGTCCACGAGCGCCGCGACCCGGAAGCCTCGGGAGACGAAACCGCCGTAGTTGGCCAGCGCGCGGCCGAGGTTACCGACTCCGACGATCGCGACCGCCCAGTCTTGCGTCAGGCCGAGCTCACGGGAGATCTGGTAGACGAGGTACTCGACGTCATACCCTACGCCCCGGGTGCCGTATGAGCCCAGGTGTGACAGGTCTTTGCGCAATTTAGCGGAATTGACCCCCGCCGCCACGGCGAGGTCCTCGGAGCTGACGGTCGCGATGCCCCGCTCGGCCATCCCGTGCAGCGCCCGGAGGTACAACGGAAGCCTGGCGACCGTCGCCTCGGGGATGCCGCGGTCACGGGATTGGGACGGGCTCTTCACGTGCCGGAGCTCCAGGGGACGGGCGGCGTGGGGGCCGCGTGAACGGAATCGAACCGTCTTTCAGGTTAATCCCTTTGTGAACCGATGCACAAAGTCGTAGGGGTGCTGTCCGCGTATGCAGGGGTACCTTGTGCGGTATGCATCGCATCACCTTGCTCGGCAAGCCCGGCTGTCACCTCTGTGAGGACGCGCGTGAGGTCATCGCCAGGGTGGCGGGCGAGCTCGGCGTGCCCTGGGAGGAGGTCAGCATCGAGTCCTCCGAGGAGCTCCAGGAGAAGTACTGGGAGATGATCCCCGTCACGCTGATCGACGGTGTGCAGCACGACTTCTGGCGGGTGGACGAGGCCCGGCTGAGGAAGGCCCTCAGTACATAGCCGTCGGCAGCGGCACCACCTTCGCGGCGTTGACGTTGAGCTCGATGACGTTGGTGGCCAGCACCATCGACTGCCGCTCGTTGATGAATCTCTCGACGTGCGGCTGGCGCTGGTGGTCGCGGTAGGCGACCTCGTCGCGGTAGAGCTCGTAGACGATGCGCTGCAGGGGCGCCGACTTCACCGCGTGGCAGGCGTACACGAGGGTGTCGGGCTCGCCGCGGCGGACGGCCTCGACGGTCGCCTCGGCCAGCCGGTCGAACGCCTCCCCGGCGCCGTCCATGAGCGTGAAGACGGTGAGCAGGCCGTAGATGTTCGGGGACGGCTTGCCGGAGCCCGGCTGCTGCTGCTGCGCGGGCGAGAACATCTCGGCGCCCGGATAGACCGCCCCCGTCGCCGGCATGGCGTGGTCGGGACGCTGGGCCTGCGCCGGTCCGGCGGGCGACCCGCCGTTCATGATGTAGCCGGTCGCGGGTCCTGAGTCGGGCGGCGGCGCCATGCGCGCGGCGTAGTCGACCTCCTGGTCGCCCGCGCGATATTCGGCCACCAGATCGCCGAGCCCCGACGACCTGCGCGGCGGCGAGGGCGGCAGGCCGGGAGCGCCGGGCACGGGCTCCGGCATGCCCCTGGGGACCGGCTGAGGCTGCGCGGGTCCTTGCTCGCGGGGCATGGGCCGCTCCTCGCGATGCTGCGCGCGCTCGTCGCGATGCTGCGCACGCTCCTCGCGGCGCTGAGAGCGATCGTCCCGGCGCGGGGCGCTCTGGTCGCGGTCAGGGCCGAAGTCGTCCTCGTCGTCGTCCTCGTACGGCGCCAGGGGCCGCAGCACGGTGTACCAGACGGCCGCCCCGGCGACGACGAGCAGCGCGGTGGTGAACAGCGCGGCCACCGTGAACCTCATCGCGCCCACGAGCGCCAGCCCCGAGGGGACGATGACCGCGGCCGCGTGCAGGTTGTCGGTGTCGTACTCGTCGCCCTCACGCCACTTGAGCCCGGCGACCACGAGCATGGCCAGCATGACCAGCACGGCGACGGAGTGCACGCCGATCAGCAGGTAGCTCGGGAAGATCCCCCAGAAGTTCGCGCCCGCGGGCAGCGTCTTGCCCGCCACCTCGGTCTTGAGCGGGTCGAAGATCATGATCGTGCCGGCGACGATGGTCAGCGCGATGCCGAACAACCACGACAGGAACCTCGGCGGCACCTGCTCCACCAGCAGCTGGACCAGGCCGACCGCCAGCCAGAGCGGCACCAGCAGCGACCCCGTCACCTGGTAGAGGCGGAACGTCACCTCGCCGAACCCGAAGATGTATCCGATGCCGATCACACCCAGTGAAAGGCACAGCGACGCGACTGAAACGGTCCAGGCGATCAACCACCCCTCGGACTCGTCGCGAAGCCGTTGGATCAGGGCGCCGGCGGCGACCGCCGCCATGAGCGCACCGGCGAAAGCTATGACAGCAACGAGGATCTCCATGGTGACTCCAATGCTGCCGGACTATGCCTCCAAGCCGGTAGCCGAAGAGGGAAGGGGCCGGATGACACCGTATCCGGCGATTACGCCTAGTCATGCCAGCAAGCTGTGGATTGTGGAATTTCCGGTTGATTTCTAGAGTGTTCGAGCACGCCGCACCCCTTACCCCTAGGGATACCGGATGCCTGACTCGTCGCCGTTCGCCGGGCTGCTTGCGCCAGCGATCGCTGCGCCTGCCCGGACGGGCGAGCCCGCCGTGCGCGAAGAAGTGCCAGACGACATCCGTACGCTGGTGCTGGAAGCCAAGAGCGGATCCACGGATTCTTTTGGCACGCTCTACGACCGCTACGTGGACCTCGTCTACCGCTACATCTATTTCCGGGTGGGATCGCACCAATTAGCCGAGGACCTCACCAGCGAGACCTTCCTGCGGGCGTTGCGCAGGATCGGCGACTTCACGTGGCAGGGGCGCGACTTCGGCGCATGGCTCGTGACCATCGCGAGAAACCTCGTCACCGACCACTTCAAGTCAGGGCGCTACCGGCTGGAGATCCCGACGGGCGAGATCATCGACGTCCCGCTCGACGGCTCGCACATTCCCGAGAACGCCGTGGTCAACGCCATCATCAACGACCGTGTGCTGCGCGCCGTCCGAGATCTCAATCCCGAACAGCAGGAATGCGTCGTGCTGCGCTTCCTGCACGGTCTCTCGCTCGCGGAAACCGCGCTGATCATGGGGAAGAAGAGTGGAGCGATCAAAGCGCTGCAGTTCCGTGCCGTTCGGGCGCTGGCCAGGGCACTCAAGCACGACCTGGCGTAACCTCCCCCATCCGCACCTCGTTAAGCAGATGTCACTACCGGATCCGTCAGGGAGCTGTCATGGGTAGGGCGCGCATTCGGCGGGAGCGCGTGCTCGAGCACCTCGCGGAGCTGCGCAGCCTGCCTCTCGGGGGCGCCCCCGAGCCCGCCTTCCGCGAGCGCCTGCGGGCGCAGCTCGTCTCCGGCGTGCTCCCCGCCGAGGAGCCGAAGGCCGCCGAGCACACGCGTCGCCACCGGCCGCTGCTGTCGCAGCTGGCCGCGGTAGGGCTGGCGGCGGCCATGATGGTCTCCGCGTTCGCCACGTACGAGTCGATGCCGGGAGACTCCCTCTACCCGCTCAAGCGCGCCGCGGAGAGCACGCTCGTACGTCTCAGCAGCGACGACGCCGAACGCGGCGAGCGCGAGCTCGACCTGGCCAAGACCCGGGCCAGGGAGGTCGCCAGCCTGCTCGGCTCGGCCGAGGACGGCCCGCTCGTCAGCAAGACGCTGAAGGACATGGAGGCGTCCACGCGCTCGGGCATCAGCCGCCTCGAACGGGCGGAGCCGCGCTCGTCGAAGATCAAGACTTTCGCGCAAGACCAGAAGAAGGTGGTCGGGCCCATGGTCAAGGAGCTCGACGACTCTCAACTGGCCCAAGCAGAGGGATACCTTGACTACATCGAGGGTCTGGCCGCCCCTGAGTAGGTAAGTAAGCTGAGGCCCATGTGGCGGCTATTTCGACGACACCAGGTGGAGCCAGAGGCCGCCGGCGAGGCCGCGGCGCGGGCGGCGGTCACGGTCGCCCCTGTCGAGCCGGACCTCCAGGCGGCGGCCTTCTTCGACGTCGACAACACGATGATGCGCGGGGCCTCGATCTACCACTTCGCCAGGGGGCTGGCCACGCGTGGCATGTTCACGACGTCCGACCTGCTGAAGTTCGCGGTCGGGCAGGCGGTGTTCAGGCTGCGGGGCAACGAGAACCCCGAGCACATCGCGGTGGCCAGGGAGACGGCGCTGGCGTTCGTCGCGGGGGCCAAGGTCGACGACGTCGTACACCTCGGCGAGGAGATCTACGACGAGGTCATGGCCGACCGCATCTGGGGCGGCACCAGAGCGCTCGCCCAGAGCCACCTGGACGCGGGCCAGCGCGTCTGGCTCGTGACCGCCACGCCCGTGGAGCTGGCCCGGGTCATCGCGCAGCGGCTCGGCCTGACGGGCGCGCTCGGGACGGTCGCGGAGACCCAGGACGGGGTCTACACGGGGCGACTGGTGGGCGACCTGCTGCACGGGCCGGCCAAGGCCGAGGCGGTGCGCGCGCTGGCCCGCCGCGAGGGCCTCGACCTGACCCGCTGCGCGGCCTACAGCGACTCGGCCAACGACCTGCCCATGCTCTCGCTGGTGGGGCAGGCGGTGGCCATCAACCCGGACAGCGAGCTGCGCGAGCACGCGAGGAAGCACGAGTGGCCGATCAAGGACTTCCGCACCGGCCGCAAGGCCACCCTCACCGCCCTGCCCATCGCCGCCGGCGTGGGCGCGGTCGCGGGGGGCGTCGCGGCCGGCATCGCCCTGCGCCGCCACTATCGCGGCCAGGCGTGACCCCAGGTCGTCAGCGGAGGCGTTTGAACAGCTGGCCGGCCTGCGGTTGCTTCCACTTCACCCGGTTCTTGTCCTCCGGGTCCGGCATCCACGGCACCGTTACGAAGGACAGCTTGGTCCGGGACAGCTCCGTGGCCAGCTCGTACATGGATTCCAGGCTCAAATCCGTCTTGACCGACTTGCGCACCTCGCCCAGGAAGGACTTGAGCCGGTCGGGCGAGGACAACCCCGACCGGGCCTTCTTGAGCATCGCCAGCACGAGCCCCTGCTGCCGCTTGATCCGCTGGACGTCAGATCCGTCGCCGTAATGGCGCAGCCGCACGTACCCCAACGCGGCCTCCCCGTTCAGCATGCTCTTCCCCGCGGGCAGCTTGAGCTTGGACTTGTTGTCGTCCACGGGCGCGGGCAGCATGACCTCCACGCCCCCGAGCGCGTCGACCATGCCCTTGAAGCCGGTGAAGTCCACCTCCACCGAGTGCTGGATCCGCAGCCCGGTCAGGGACTCCAACGTCCGCTTGAGGCAGTCGGCCCCGCCGGTGTTGTACGCCGAATTGATCATGTCGCGCCTGGCGGGCGACGAGCCGCACGCCGGGATCTCGACCATGGAGTCGCGCGGGACGCTGACCGCGGTGGCCTTCCCGCGGTCGGCGGGGACGTGGACGATCAGGATCGTGTCGGAGCGCTGCCCCACTCCCTGCCTGGCCAGCATGGGCCCGTACTTGGCGTTCCCCGCCCCCTCCCGGGTGTCAGAGCCGATCACCAGCACGTTCCTGGCCCCGCTCATGTCCACGGTCTGGGACCCGGCGGGTGGCGCGGCCGTGTGGCGGTCGGCGATCAGGACGGTGGGCACGGCGACCGCGGCGGCCGTGGCGACGGCCACCAGGCCGGCCGTCCACCAGCCCGTCCACCGGCGCCGCGGACGGGCGCGCAGCAGGCGCTCGCGCTGGCGGACGAGCGTCGCGGGCGGCTCGTGCCCCAGCTCCCCTCCGAGGTCCCGGAGCAGCTTCAGGTCGTCCATCGTCACTCCTCCTCCATGGGGTTGGTGTCGCCGAGCGCGGCCCGTACCTTCCGCCTGCCCCTGTTGAGGCGGGAGCGCACGGTTCCGACGGGGATGCCGAGCGCCCGCCCGACCTCCTCATACGTGAGATCGCCCCAGGCGATCAGCAGCAGCACGTCGCGGTCCTTGGCGGGCAGCGCCGCGAGAGCGCCGGCCAGCTCCGACCGGACGGCCTGGGCGGTGACCCCGGCGGCCACCCGGTCGGCGGGCGACTCGACGTCGGAGTCGACAGGGGCACGCAGGAGGGCGCGGTAGCGGGCGGCCTCCTTGCGGTGGTGCCGGGAGATGAGCTTGGTGAGAATGCCAAAGAGCCACGGCCGGGCGTCCGGGTACGCCAGGTCGTAGCTCTTCCTGCGCGAGAACGCGACCAGGAACGTCTCTCCGACGAGGTCCTCGGCGGGCTCCGGGCCGAGCCGTTTGGAGACGTACCGGTAGAGCATGGCGGAGTAGCGGTCGAAGAGCTCAGCGAACGCCTCGGGTTCGGTCCACGAGGCGCTCACAAGCTCCGAGTCCGCACCCCTGGTGGCGGGTTGCGTGATCATCTCCGCCCTTCTGTGGGGGATCGGTCACGGATGTCTTGCCGCAACCCGCCGTCAGGGTTCACGCGGGAGGCGTCAGAGCTCCTTGAGCTGGCCTCCGTCGATCACGAACTCGGCGCCGGTCGTGCTGCCCGAGCGGGGCGACACGAGCAGGGCGACCGCGTCGGCGATCTCCTGCGGGTGGATGAGCCGCCCGGTGGCGAGCTTCATCATGGCAGGGGCGACCTCGGAGATCACGCTCTCCTTGTCGGAGCCGACCATGCCCGCCATGACCTCGGCCGCGCCGCCCTCCTTGGTCCACCAGTCGGTGAGCACCGCGCCGGGCGTCACCGTGTTGACCCTGACGCCCTGGGAGCCGTACTCCTCGGAGACGGCCTTGCCGACATGGCTCAGGGCCGCCTTCGCGGCCCCGTAGTCGACGTTCATGGCGCCGGGCTGCCTGCCCATGGTGGAGGAGACGTTGACGATCGAGCCGCCGCCCCGCTCGAGCATGAGGGGCACGGCGGCACGGATCATGCGTACGGCGGAGAAGAGGTTGAACTCGAACATCGCGCGCCAGTCGCCGTCGCCGGGAGTCATGAAACCCACCCGCGGCAGCGTCACCCCGGGCGGCGGGCCGCCGGCGTTGTTGACCAGGATGTCCACCCCGCCGAACTCCGCCACGGCCCGGGCCACGACCCGCGCGGGCGCCTCGGGGTCCATCAGGTCGGCGGCGGCGTGCACGACCTTGTCGGGCCATTCGTCCGTACGGGTCCGCGAGACGGCCACGACGTGCGCGCCCTCCTCGGCCAGGGTGCGCGCGACGGCGAGTCCGATGCCCTTGGACGCGCCGGTGACGACGGCGACGCGGCCGGAGAGCTGAAGATCCATGGGGATTCCTTTCGGTGTTCGGCAAGCGAATCGCCCTTTGAACACCGAAGGCCCCGCGCCGGTTTCACAGGAGGGGCGGGAAGGCGTGTCCTCTGCGCAGCCGCAGCTCGTTCAGCATCTGCTGGATGACCTCGCGTACGTGGTCGGTGAGGTTGAACACCAGCATGGGGTCGTCGGCCGCCGACGGTTCGTACTCGTCGGTGCGGATCGGCTCGCCGAACTCGATCATCCACTTGGACGGCAGCGGCACCAGCCCGAGCGGCCCCAGCAGCGGGAAGAACGGCGTGATCGGCAGGTAGGGCAGCCCGAGCAGCCTGGCCAGGGACTTCAGATCGCCGATCTTGGGATAGATCTCCTCCGCCCCCACGATCGCGATGGGCACGATCGGCACCCCGGCGCGGATCGCCGAGGCCACGAAGCCGCCGCGGCCGAACCGCTGCAGCTTGTAGCGGTCGGAGAACGGCTTGCCCACGCCCTTGAAGCCCTCGGGGAACACCCCGACCAGCTCGCCCTTGCGCAGCAGCCGGTCGGCGTCCTCGCGGCAGGCCAGCGTGTGGCCGGTCTTTCTGGCCAGGTGGCTGAGCACCGGGAGCTGGTAGACCAGGTCGGCGCCGAGCAGCCGCAGCGGCCTGCCGGCCTCGTCGTGCATGGCCACCTGCAGCATCAGCGCGTCGAGCGGCAGCGTGCCCGAGTGGTTGGCGACGACCAGCGCCCCGCCCTCGTCGGAGATGTTCTTCAGCCCGACCGTCTCGACCCTGAACCAGTCGTTGTAGAGCGGCCTGATCAGCTCGAGGATCACCTTGTCGGTCAGCTCGGCGTCATAGCCGAACTCGTCGACCTCGTAGTCGCCCTCGACACGCCGGCGAAGGAAGGCCAGCATGCTGGCCACCCGGTCGGGCTCCTCGTAGGACGGCGCCGCGCTGATCGGGATCACGCGGGCGTCCTCATGCGCAACGCTCAACTCCGCACACCTCCGAACGAGTGGAGGCCGCGCGATCGCAGGAAGTCGTCGAACGCCGCCCCTGTCGTGAACTTGGGCTTCCAGCCGAGCGCAGCCTCCAGCGCGGAGGTGTCGACCGCGCGGCCATGGCACAGCAGCCTGACCTGCTCGGGCGAGTATTCGACCAGCCCGATCCTGCGTGCGGTGTTGCCCAGCACCTTGAAGGCGGGTGAGAACAGCGGCAGCGACAGCCGCCCCGCCCGCCTGGCGCACTGCGACAGCAGCAGCACGCCTGCCCCGGCCACGTTGAACGTGCCGGGGTGGTCTTCGGTCGCCATCCGGCGCAGCACCTCGACCGCGTCGTCCTCATGGACGAACTGCAGCCGGGGGTCGAAGCCGAACACGGTCGGCAGCACCGGTTGGGTGAAGTAACGCGTCAGCGGTGAGTCGACGCCGGGCCCCATGAAGTTGACGAAACGCAGCATCGACACAGTCACGTCGGGGCGGCGCCGCGCGAAGCCCCGCACATAGCCCTCGACCTCGGCCGCGTCCTTGGCGTAGCCGTGGGTCGGGCCGTCCTGCGGCTCCAGGTCCTCGGTGAACACCGCGGGATCCCGGGGCGACGAGCCGTAGACGGCGGTGGTGGAGCGCACCACCACGCGCCGCACGGTCGCCGACCGCTGGCAGGCACCAAGCAGCTGCATGGTGCCGATGACGTTGTGCTCTTTCATCGCGGCCCTGCCACTGCTCCGCGAAGGAGCACTGACCAGGCTCATGTGCACAACGGTGTCGATGTCCGCAGCCGCGATCACCTGAGCGATGTCAGGGCTGCGCAGATCCACCCGGACGAACTCAGTCCGGCCGAGAGAGATGCCACCGTCCCGCGTCAGCGAGGGGGGCGGCACGGTGTCAACTCCAATGACGCGGCTGATGTCCGGGTCGGAAGACAGAACGCTCGCCACCCGGGCGCCTATGTGGCGCGAGACCCCGGTGACAAGCACGGTGTGGGTCATCAGCGCCTCGCAGCTGCGTACGTTACTTCTTGTTACGCCGCTGGATGCGCGTCTTCTTCAGCAGCTTGCGGTGCTTCTTCTTAGCCATCCGCTTGCGGCGCTTCTTGATCACAGAGCCCACGGGACCCCCAGGTGCTGGTAGCAAGTCTTGACGGAGTGCGAGCGCACACCGGCTCACAGACTACCGGCGATGGACGGTAGATCGCCCCACCGGGGGGTGAGAGCCCGGTCGCGTCGTTTTGACGGCCGGGCCCCCCTCGACAGCATTCACGACATGACTGGTCACGTCGCTACTTCAACCTGCCTCGATGTAGGCCTCCCGTAGATAGTCGTGTACCGCCTGCTCAGGCACCCTGAACGAGCGGCCGACACGGATGGCCGGCAACTCGCCGGAGTGGACGAGCCGGTACACCGTCATCTTGGACACCCTCATGACCGTCGCCACTTCCGCCACGGTCAGGAACTTCACCTCGCTGAGAGGTCTTTCGCCTGCAGCCATCGGACGCCTCTTCCGCACGTGTTTCCGGGTTATCCCCACTGGTGCCATTGCTCACGCACGTGTACTGCCGTCAGCGTAAGTCGGGACTCCGGGTGCGCAAACCCCCTAGTTTCTCAGTTGCCGGAGCCACCTGTCAGCCGAACCAGCGAAATCGCTGGCCAGCAGCCGGGCCGAGCACCTCACTTGGACGTTGGAACTGTCCAAGTTGCCACACATAAGAGTCGCCGGAGCGCCATCAAAAGTTGGCAAAGGGACAGCGAGCCCCTTGGAATGCAGGCGCGAAAAGACGGTATCGGGAGGGCCGAATTCGACTCAAAGGGCTCGTGAGACCTGAGTGACGAGCCGCTCCGTCAGCGGAGCGTAAAAGCGTGGTAGCACATTGTCATCAAGCGGCACGACCACGTCAATCTTGCCCTCGGCCTCGCCGAGGAACAGACCGGGGTCGTTGCAGTCGGCGAACGCCACGGTGTGCGCACCCGCCTCTCCCGCCGCTCCCGCCCAGCCGTGGTCGGCGATCACGAGGTCGGGAAGCTCCCCACCGAGCTGCTCGATCATGTGGCGCATGGGGACCGCGTCGTGGGTGTGCACGAATGCGCCCCGGTCGTCGAGCATTGCGATGTCCTGGAGATAACGGATCTTGCGCCGGCGTCCGAAATTCGATCCGGAATAGGTCCATCCCTCGCCCGGCGTGAGCAGTTCGGCCCCGCGCTCGGCGCACAGGCGCGCCAGCGGCAGGTGCACGGCGAGCAGCCCGGTCGGGTGGCCGGTGGCGAACAGGACGCGCGGGCTCTCCCGCGACAGGACGGCGGCGATGGACTCGGCCATGTCGTCGAGCGCGTCGATCGTCAGGTCGGGGTCGATGGTGTCCTGGCCCCAGCGGTGGTCGGGATCGGGCACCACGCCCGCCGACTTGGCCATCAGCGCCAGGATGTCGCGGTACGACCACGGCTGGTCGAAGGTCAGGCCCAGCCTGTAGTACGGGTCGCCGTTGGCGAGCGAGCTGTAGTGGTCGAGATTGTTCTCTCGTGGAGTCGCGACGTCGCCGGCTATTCGCGTGTGGACAAGATGCTCTCGGAGTTCGTCGCGGCTCAGCACAGCTTCTTCCTCGTTAGGGCATTGGATCGAGGCCGTGCAGGGGGAAGACCGCATGTCGGGTCGCCATGATCGCACGGTCAATGGGGTCCGCTGGGTCATAACCACCAGATAGGTCGCGAAATTCCGGATTGCGACCATCTGTCATCGTCAGCGGCGGCGTCTCGCCCGTACGTTCCCTGACGAACTGGCGCCAGCTCTGGCTCGTGGGGGTGTCCGGATCGACCGGATGGCCCGCCAGCTCGGCGATGAGATGGGTCCACGCCCGCGGCACCACCTGCACCAGCTCGTAGCCCCCGCCGCCGGTCGCGATCCACCGGCCGCCGGCCGTCTCGTGGGCCAGGCGGTGCAGGGCGGCGTACGCGGCCCGCTGGCCGTCGACGCTGAGCATCAGGTTGGCCAGCGGGTCGAGCGCGTGGCTGTCACAACCGTGCTGGGTGACCAGGATCTCCGGCCTGAACTCGTGCAGCAGCGGCGGCACGACCGCGTGGAAGGCCCGCAGCCACCCGGCGTCGCCGGTCTCCGCCGGGAGCGCGACGTTGACGGCCGTGCCCTCCGCGCCGGTCTCCTCGGGAAACCCGGTGCCGGGGAAGAGCGTGCGCGGGCTCTCGTGCAGGCTGATCGTCAGGACCCTGGGGTCGTCGAAGAAGGCCGCCTGCACGCCGTCGCCGTGGTGGACGTCCACGTCCACGTACGCGATGCGGCCCGCCCCCTGCCTCAGCAGCCACGCGATGGCCAGCGCGGGATCGTTGTAGACGCAGAACCCGCTGGCCGTGGCGGACATCGCGTGGTGCAGGCCGCCGGCGACATTGACCGCGTGCTCGGCCGTGCCCTCCCAGACCGAGCGGGCGGCGGCCAGCGACGCTCCGGCGATCAGCGCGGAGGCCTCGTGCACGCCCTTGAACGCGGGGTTGTCCGGCGTGCCGAGCCCGCAGGCGAGGTCGGGCGCCCCGGAGACGGAGACGCGTTTGACGGCCTCGATGTAGCCCGGGTCGTGGACCATGGACAGCTCGGCGTCGCTCGCGGGCACGCAGCCGGCCATCTCGACCTTGTCGAGCACGCCGAGCGCGCGGGCGAGTGCCATGGTCAGCTCCACCCGCACGGGGGCGAGCGGATGGCTCGGACCGAAGTTGTAGGAGGTGAGAGCGTCGTCCCAGATCACCCGTGCCGACCGACTCATCCCCAACCCCTCCACGTGCCCTCGCCTTGGCGCCGACGTTACCGCAGCGCACACGCGTCGTTGTAGGCGGTGATCCGCAAATTTCGTGGCTTAGTGTCTTGAGCGTGCGGCGAACCTTCCTCAAGACCGTGCGCTTCTTCAGACGCCCCAGGGTCTTCGACACGACGTTTGTGATCGTGCTCTCCCTCCCCGCCTTGTTCGCGGTACCGGTCATGATCGTGGTGGGCGACACGTCGGCGGCCCTGAGCTCGGTGCCCTACCTGGCAGGCATGGCGGCCCTGCTCATGCGCCGTCGGCGGCCCATCTTGACCATCGGACTGGTGGCCGCGATCGACGCCGCGAGCATCCCGACGGGGCTGGCGGCGACCGCCAATGTGCCCGCGGCCATCGCGTTGTACAGCGTGGGCCGCTACACGGCGGGGCGCACGACCGCGATCACGACGAGCGCGGCGTGCGTGGCGTACGCGGTGACACTGCAGCTGAGCAGGCCGGACACCAACAATTGGGTAGCGGCGGTGTTCCTCGTCGGCGTGCCCGTGGGCATCGGCCTGATCGTGCGGCTCAGGGCCGAACTGGCCGAGCGCGGCAGGCGCGAGATCGCCGACGCCGCCGTGCGCGCCGAGCGGCGGCGCATCGCCAGGGAGCTGCACGACGTGGTCGCCCACCACATCACCGTCATCAACGCCCTGGTCGGCGGCGCGCGCGCCACGCTGCCGCCCGGGCAGGAGGTCACCAGGGACGCGCTGGAGAGCGCCGAGCAGACCGCCCGCCAGGCCATGTCCGAGATGCGCCGCCTGCTCGACGTGCTCAGGGCCGACGGCAGCGAGGGACCCGACGCCGCGACGGGGGTGGGCGCGGACCGGCTACCCACGCTGATCAAAGAGGCGAAGTCGGCGGGGCTGCCGGCCAGCCTGACCGTGACGGGAGAGCCCGTCGAGCTGCCCGCTGCCGTGGACCACGCCGTCTACCGGATCGTGCAGGAGGCGCTCACGAACACCCGTAAGCACGCGGTCAGTGCCAGGGCGAGCGTGCGGCTGACGTACGAGCCCTCGGCCGTGGAGGTCGAGGTGGTGGACGACGGGCTGGCGGCAGGGGGCGGCGCGCCGGGGTTCGGGCTGGGCGGCATGGCCGAACGGGTGGCGTTATGCGGCGGCCAGCTCTCGACCGGCCCGCGCCCAGAAGGCGGTTTCCGCGTGCACGCCCGCATCCCCTTGGCGGCGACGTGATCAAGGTGTTGCTGGCGGACGATCACGAGCTGGTCCGCAAGGGATTCAAGCTGATGCTCGACGCGCAGCCGGACCTCCGGGTGGTCGGCGAGGCCGGGGACGGCGTGGAGGCGGTGGAGCTGAGCAGGCGCCTGCGGCCCGACGTGGTGCTGATGGACCTGCACATGCCGGGCCTCGACGGGGTGCGGGCGACCGAGCTGATCACCGCGGAGCTGCCGGAGGTGCGGGTGCTCGCGCTGAGCACGTTCGACCTGGACGAGAACGTGGTCGCGGCGCTCAGGGCGGGCGCCGGCGGGTTCCTGCCCAAGGACGTCTCCCCCGAGGAGCTGATCGAGGGCGTGCGCGTGGTGCACCGGGGCGAGTCCGCCGTCGCGCCGCGCCTGCTGAGCCGGCTGATCGGCACGTTCGTACGGGACTCCCGCACAAGCTCCGTGCCCGCCGAGCTGGCCGGGCTGACCGGGCGCGAGCGGGAGATCCTCGTGCTCATCGCCCGCGGCCGGTCGAACACCGAGATCGCCGCGGAGCTGTCCGTCTCCCCCTCGACCGTCAAGAACCACGTGACCAACCTGTTCGCCAAGATCGGCGCCAGGGACCGGGCGCAGGCGGTGATCGTGGCCTACGAGGCGGGGCTGATCCGCCCAGGAGAGTAGGACCAGGCTCCTAGATCGCCTCCCGGGAAACGGTCCCCGGGCAGGAAGAAACCGGGCGCGGCCGGCGGCACGCTGAGCTCATGACCGCGATCCGCGCAACGAACCTGAGCAAACGCTACGGCGCCACCCCCGCCGTGTCAGACCTGTCGTTCGACGTCGAGCCCGGTCAGGTGACCGGCTTCCTGGGCCCGAACGGAGCCGGCAAATCCACGACCATGCGCATGATCCTCGGCCTCGACCGGCCGTCCGGCGGCTCCGTTCTGGTGGACGGCCGGCCGTACGCGGAGTTGCGGCATCCCCTGCGCAAGGTCGGCGCGCTGCTGGACGCCAAGGCCGTGCACGGCGGGCGCAGCGCGTACAACCACCTGCTGGCCATCGCGCAGAGCAACGGCATCCCCGCGAGCCGCGTGGGCGAGGTGCTGGAGACCGTGGGCCTGCGCGAGGTGCGCAAGCGGCGGGTCGGCGGCTTCTCGCTGGGCATGTCGCAGCGGCTCGGCATCGCCGCCGCGCTGCTGGGAGACCCCGGGATCCTGATCTTCGACGAGCCCGTCAACGGGCTCGACCCCGACGGCATCCTGTGGATCCGCACGCTCATGCGCAAGCTGGCCGCGGAGGGCCGGACGGTGTTCGTCTCCAGCCACCTGATGAGCGAGATGGCGCAGACCGCCGACCACCTGATCGTGATCGGCAAGGGACGGCTCATCGCCGACACGAGCGTGCAGGAGTTCATCGGGCGCAGCTCGCAAGGGTACGTACGGGTGCGCTCGCCCCGGCTGGCCGAGGTGGCGGAGCTGGTCAAGGTGGGCGAGCTGCACCCCGACCACCTGCGTGTCACCGCGCTGAGCACGCTCGAGATCGGCACGCTCACCGCTCGCGCCGGGATCCCGCTGGAGGAGCTGACGTTCGTGCAGCCGTCGCTCGAAGCGGCCTACATGGAGCTGACCAAGGACAGCCTGGAGTTCTCGTCATGATCGACATCCTGAGGTCCGAATGGACCAAGATCCGCTCTGTCCGCTCCACCATGTGGACGCTGGGCGTCACCGCGCTGCTGATGCTCGGCATCGCCACGCTCATCAGCGCCTCCGCCAAGGGCTCGGCCGACGGGCCCGTCCCCGCCGACAACGCGATCGCGATGGGCCTGATCGGCACCATGTTCGCCGCGTTGTCCATGGCCACGCTGGGCGTCCTGGTGATCTCCAGCGAGTACCGCACGGGCGGCATCCGCACGTCGCTGATGGCCGTGCCCAAGCGCATGAACCTGCTGACCGGCAAGATCACGGTGTTCACGGCGGTGTCCCTGATCGTCTGCACGGTCGCGTCCGCCGCCTCGCTCCTCGTCAGCCTGGTGATCACGCAGCCGCCGTCGCTCGAGACGGGCGCGGTGGTGCAGGCGGTGGCCGGGGGCGGCCTGTACCTGACCGCGTGCGGCCTGTTCGGGCTCGGGCTCGGCACGCTCGTCCGGCACACGCCGGGCGCGATCGTCTCGGCCATCGCGCTGATGCTGGTGCTGCCCCAGCTGACCACCGCGCTGCCCGGGCAGTGGGGCAAGACCGTGTCCGACTACTTCACCACCAACGCGGGCTCGCTGATCGTGATGGACAGAGGGGACAACTCGCTCGATCCGTGGAGCGGGTTCGGCGTCTACCTCGCCTGGGTCGCCATCGCCATGATCGCGGGCGCCGTGCTGATGCAGAAGCGGGACGCCTGAGGTCACTCGGCGCGGAGGGCGATGACGGGGTCCAGTCTGCCCGCCCTCCGCGCCGGGGCCACACCGAAGAACACCCCGACCGCCGCCGACACCCCGAACGCCAGCACGATCGACCACCACGTGATCGACGCGGGCACCTCCGTGAACGCCTCGACGGCCACCGCACCGCCCACCCCGAGCGCGATCCCGACGAGCCCGCCGATCGTGGTCAGCAGCACCGCCTCGATGAGGAACTGGGCCAGGATGTCGCGCTGCCTGGCCCCCAGCGCCTCGCGCAGCCCGATCTCACGGGTGCGCTCGCGCACGCTGACCAGCATGATGTTCGACACGCCGACGCCGCCGACCAGCAGCGAGATGCCCGCGATGGCGGCCAGCACGCCGGTGAGCATGCCGAGCACGCTGCCGATCGTGCCGAGCAGCGCGGTCTGCGTGACCGCCGAGAACTGCTCGCCCGGATAGCGCGCCCGCAGCGCCGCCGTCACCCTCTCCGAGAGCGGGTCGATCTCGTCGGGCCCGGACGCGCCAACCGCGAGCCCGTTGATCCGCTCGATTCCGAGCAGCCGCTGAGCCGTCGTCACCGGGATGTGGATCTCCTGGTCGCGCGAGAGCCCGAACGTCTGCCCGACCTCGGCGTACACGCCCACCACCCGGAACCTGGCCCCGGCCACCGTCACCTGCCGCCCGATCGGGTCCAGGTCGCCGAACAGCCGGTCGGCCACCTGCGATCCCAGCACCGCCACCCTGCGCCGGGTGTCCACGTCGGTCTCGCTCAGCGGGCGCCCCTTGCCCAGGGGACGGTCGAAGATGTTGACGAGGTTCTGGTCGGTGCCGATCACCGTGACGAACGCCTCGACCCTGCCGACGCGTACGGTCTCGCCCGACCTCAGCCGGAGGCGAGCTGGCGCCCCCGGTCGCGGGCGGCCTCGATGGCGGCCAGGAACGCGGCACGCACGCTGTGCCGCTCCAGCTCGGCGATGGCGGCGATCGTCGTGCCGCCCGGCGAGGTGACGGCCTCGCGCAGGATCACCGGGTGCTCGCCGGAGTCGCGCAGCATCACGGCGGCCCCGACGATGGACTGGATGACCATGTCGAGCGCGGCGGCGCGCGGCATGCCGAGCAGGATGCCCGCGTCGACCATGGCCTCGACCAGGTAGAAGAAGTAGGCCGGGCCGCTGCCGGAGAGCGCGGTGGCGGCGTCCTGCTGGGACTCGGGGATGCGCAGCACCTTGCCGACCGGGCTGAGCAGACCCTCGGTGAGCTCGAGGTGCTCCTCGCCCGCGTGCGCGCCCGCCGAGATCACGCTCATCGCCTCGTCGAACCTGATCGGCGTGTTGGACATCACCCGCACCACGGGCACGTCCACGCCGAGCCGCTGCTCCACGAACGCCGTCGTGATGCCGGCCGCGGCCGTGATCACCAGGCGGTCCGCGGGCACGTAGGGGGCGATCTCGGCCAGCAGCGTGGCCATGTCCTGCGGCTTGACGGCCAGGATGAGCGTGTCGGCGGCCTTGGCGGCCTCGGAGTTGGAGACGGTGCGCACGCCGTACGTCTCGCGCAGCGCCTGCGCCCGCTCGGCCCTGCGGGTGGTCACCATGATGTCGCCCGGCTTGAGCCCGGCGCGCAGCAGCCCGGACAGCAGGGCCTCGCCCATCTTTCCCGTGCCCAGAATCGCAATCACGCCAGCAGCCTATCGTCGCGACACCAGTGACCTGAGGAAGAAGGCCAGGTTACGGGGGCGCTCGGCCAGGCGGCGCATGAGGTAGGCGTACCAGTCGGAGCCGTAGGGGACGTAGACGCGCATCCTCGCGCCCTGGCCCGCCAGGCGGAGCTGCTCGTCGGGGCGCACGCCGTACAGCATCTGGTGCTCGTATCCGGTCGCGTCGCGGCCCTCGAGCACGGCCAGCGTGGAGGCGATGCGCACCATCCTGGGGTCGTGGGTGGCGACCATGGGGTACGCGGTGCCCGCCATCAGGACCCTCAGGCACCGTACGAACGAGCGGTCGATGTCGGCCGGCCTGGTGTAGGCCCCAGGCGCGGTGTACGCGCCCTTGCACAGGCGCACGCGGGCCCCGCCGAGGCTCTCACAGCGCTCCAGCGCGTCCGGCAGGTACGCCTGCACCACCACGCCCACGTCGGGATGCCGCCTGCGCAGGGCGGCGTGCACGGAGTGCAGCCCGGGGATCGTGTCGTGCTCCTCGGCGTCGAGCGTCACCGTGACGTCCCTGGCCGCGGCGGCCCGGCAGATCGCGGCGGCGTGGTCGAGCGCGAGCCCCTCCGACAGCCGCAGCCCGAGCGCGGTGAGCTTGACCGACACGTCGGCGCCCGCGGGCAGCAGCCCGAGCAGCCGCAGGTATTCGGTGACCGCCGCCTCGGCCTGCGCCTGCTCCGTCACCTCCTCGCCGAGATGGTCTACGGTGACGAGCAGCCCCTTGCGGGTCAGCTCCCCGATCACGGCGGCGACGTCGTCCGCGACATAGCGCCTGACCACGTCGGCGGTCAGCCGCGAGGTGGAGATGACGCGCTCGGCGCGTTCGCTCTTGGAGATCCCGAGCAGAGCCTGACGGAGCACGCGAACCACACTAACTTCCGACAGATGAACCGGGGACCCGCTCCATCCGTCGAATAGGTATGCGTGCAATGACAGCGACTGCCCTGGCCGGATGTCTCGTGCTCGCGACGAGCTGTGGTGCGGCCCCGACCGCCGAGCGGGCCGGCTCCACGGTCCCGCAACAGCCACCCGTCGTGGCGAACCCGGTCACCACCTCTCCCACGAAGGGGCCCGAGCCGACCAAACCGACCGGCGACGCCATCAACGTCCACAAGGTCCGCTGGACCAAGGCCAAGCCGGTGTCCAAGGGCAGGAAGATCCAGCTCACCTGGTGGTCGGGCGTCGCCCCGTGCACGGTCCTCGACCGGGTGAAGGTCAAGGAGACGGCCAAGCGCGTCACGATCACCCTGTACGAGGGCACCTCGCCCAAGGCCAGGAACGTGTCGTGCATCATGATCGCGATCGAGAAGACCACGACGGTCAAGCTCAAGAACCCGCTCGGCAAGCGGAAGATCGTGGACGGCGCAAAATAGCGTGTCCAACAACGGACACCCCTGGTGACAACTGATCGATTTGGCGCGATACATCGATCAGGCACCGAGGGCGCGGGGGCGTCGAGGGTGACGCTGCGCATCACTGGGGGTTCCGTTGAGACGGCTGAGCCGCGCCTTGTCCTCGATCCTGCTCATCTGCGCCGGCCTGGTGGCCCTGGCCGGCCCGAGCGCCCAGGCCCTGCCCGCGGCGTTCCAGAAACAGACCGTGTTAAGCGGGCTGAACCATCCGGCGAACATCGAGTTCGCCTCGGACGGGCGCGTGTTCGTGGCGGAGAAGAGCGGGCTGATCAAGGTCTTCGACTCGCTCACGGACACGACGCCGTCGACGTACGCGGACCTGCGCACCAAGGTGCACAACTTCTGGGACCGCGGCCTGCTCGGGCTGGCCCTGCACCCGAACTTCCCCGCCGACCCGCGCATCTACGTCCTGTACGCCCACGACGCCGTGCCCGGCGGGACGGCGCCGCGCTGGGGCACGGCGGGAGGCACCGACGACCCCTGCCCCACGCCGCCCGGCGCGACCGGCGACGGCTGCCTCATCACCGGGCGCCTGTCGGTGATCTCCCCGACCGGCGCCGAGACCCCGCTGATCACCGACTGGTGCCAGCAGCACCCCAGCCACTCCGTCGGCGACCTGCAGTTCGGCCCCGACGGCATGCTGTACGCCACCGGCGGCGACGGCGCCAGCTTCAACTTCGCCGACTACGGCCAGGACAACCTGACCAGCTCCGACGTGACCCCCGACAACCCGTGCGGCGACCCGCCGGCACAGGTCGGCACCGCGCTGACGCCGCCCGGCGCGGAGGGCGGCGCGCTGCGCTCGCAGGACGTGCGGACCAGCGCAGACCCGGCCGGCCTCGACGGAACCTTGATCCGGATAAATCCGGACACGGGGGCGGCCGCCGCCGGCAACCCGAACGCCGGCAGCACCGACCCCAACGCCGCCAGGATCGTCGCGAACGGCCTGCGCAACCCGTTCCGCATCACCAACAGGCCGGGCACGCAGGAGATCTGGCTCGGCGAGGTCGGCTGGAACACGTTCGAGGAGATCAACAGGGTCGCCGCCCCGACCTCGGGCGTGTCGAACTTCGGCTGGCCCTGCTACGAGGGCACCGGCAGGCAGGGCGGCTACGACAACCTCAACCTCACCCTGTGCGAGAACCTCTACGCGCAGGGCGCCTCGGCGCACGCCCAGCCGTACTACGCCTGGAACCACAACTCCCGCCCCGCCCCGAACGACCCGTGCCCGTCGGGCGGCTCGTCGTCCAGCGGTGTGGCGTTCTACAACGGCGGCGCGTACCCGGACGCGTACGACGGCGCGCTGTTCTTCTCCGACTTCAGCCGCCAGTGCGTGTGGGTGATGACCAAGGGCGCGAACGGCCTGCCCGACCCGGCTACCATCCAGAACTTCGACTCCGGCATGCCCGCGGTGGAGCTGGAGATCGGCCCGGGCGGCGACCTGTTCGCGGTGGACTACGAGCACGGCACGATCGTCCGCTACATCTACGACAACACCCCGCCCACGGCCGTGATCAACCCGAGCGCCACGTCCGGCAACGCGCCGCTGGCCGTGACGTTCTCCGGCGCCTCGTCCACGGACGCCGACCGCGACCCCCTCACGTACGCCTGGGACCTCGACGGCGACGGTGAGCTGGACGACTCCACCTCGGCCACCCCGTCGTTCACCTACGCGCAGGGCGGCTCGTACGTCGTGCGGCTGCGGGTCGGCGACGGCCGGGGCGGCCAGGGCGACGCCTCGGTCACGGTCAACGTGAACAACACCCCGCCCACCGCCACGATCAACTCCCCCACCGCCGCGACGACCTGGGCCGTGGGCCAGACGATCAACTTCTCCGGCACGGGCACGGACGCCCAGGACGGCACGGTCCCGGGCACGCGCATGAAGTGGACCCTGATCCTGCAGCACTGCCCGAGCACGTGCCACGAGCACGAGATCACCACGTTCACGGGCGCGAGCGGCTCCTTCCAGGCGCCTGACCACGACTACCCGTCACATCTGGAGCTCCGCCTGACGGTGACGGACGCCCAGGGCCTGACGGACACCAAGAGCGTGGTGCTGCAGCCGCGCACGGTGAACCTGACGTTCCAGTCCTCGCCGCCGGGCCTGCAGGTGGGGTTCAACAGCGAGCAGACGACCACGCCGTTCACGCGTACGGTCATCGCCGGGTCGGGGAACTCGATCTCGGCCCCGTCGCCGCAGACCTCGTCGGGCCAGAGCTACTCGTTCGGCTCCTGGTCGGACGGGGGCGCGGCCAGTCACAACGTCGCGGCGCCCGCGACGGCGACCACGTACACGGCGGCCTTCACGCAGACACCGGCCGATACGGGCCTGGTGGCCGGGTACGGCATGAACGAGGGCGCCGGCATCACGGTCGGCGACGCTTCGGGCAAGTCGAACACCGGCACCCTGTCCGGCCCGACCTGGAGCAACTCCGGCAAGTACGGCAAGGCGCTGTCGTTCAACGGCACCGACGCCTACGTCAACGTTCCTGACTCCAGCACCCTCCGCCTGACCACCGGCATGACCCTGGAGGCGTGGCTCAACCCCGCCACGGGCACCGGCTACCGCACCGCCCTGATCAAGCAGCACGCCAGCGGCATCGCCTACGCCCTGTGGGCCAACGCCGACAACAACCGCCCTTACACCGAGATCGTCACCGGCACCGACCAGGGCCTCCTTGGCACGGCGAGCCTGCCGGTCAACACCTGGACCCACCTGACGGCCACCTACGACGGCACCACCCTGCGCCTCTACACCAACGGCACCCAAGTCGCCTCCAAAGCCGTCACCGGCAGCATCCGCGCCGACGCCCAACCCCTGCGCATCGGCGGCAGCAGCCTCTGGGGCGAGTACTTCAACGGCCTCATCGACGACGTCCGCGTCTACAACCGCGCACTCACCGCCGCCGAGATCCAGAACGACATGAACACCCCGGTCGGCCCGGCCGGCCCGCCCGACACGCAGCCGCCGACGGCGCCGGGCTCGCTCACCGCGACCGGCGGCCAGGGCAGCGCCCAGCTCTCCTGGACGGCCTCGACCGACAACGTGGGCGTCGTCGGCTACAACGTCCACCGCGCCACCACGGCGGGCTTCACCCCGTCGGGAGCCAACCAGGTCGGCTCGACGACCGGCACCTCGTTCACGGACTCGGGCGTGCCCGCGGGCACGTACCACTACAAGGTGATCGCCTTCGACGCGGCCAACCTGTCGGGCCCGGCCTCGAACGAGGCCACGGCCGCCGTCACCGCGCCGCCGCCGAACACGGGTCTCGTGGCGGCGTACGGGATGAACGAGGGCACCGGCGCCACCGTCGCCGACTCCTCCGGCAAGTCGAACACCGGCACCCTGTCCAATGCGACCTGGAGCAACTCCGGCAAGTACGGCAAGGCGCTCTCCTTCAACGGCACCGACGCCTACGTCAACATCCCCGACTCGACGACACTGCGCCTGACCACCGGCATGACCCTCGAAGCCTGGCTCAACCCCGCCACGGGCACCGGCTACCGCACTGCCCTGATCAAACAGCACGCCAGCGGCATCGCCTACGCCCTGTGGGCCAACGCCGACGACAACCGCCCTTACACCGAAATCGTCACGAGTAGCGACCAGGGCCTCCTTGGCACCGCGAGTCTCCCGTTGAACACGTGGACCCACGTGACGGCCACCTACGACGGCACCACCCTGCGCCTCTACACCAACGGCACCCAAGTCGCCTCCAAAGCCGTCACCGGCAGCATCCGCGGCGACACCCAACCCCTGCGCATCGGCGGCAGCAGCCTCTGGGGCGAGTACTTCAACGGCCTCATCGACGACGTCCGCGTCTACAACCGCGCACTCACTGCCGCCGAGATCCAGAACGACATGAACGCGCCCGTCAGTTGACGGCCATCACCCACGTGGACCCCGGCGCGTGCCCACCGTGCCGGGGTCCGCTCTGCGCCAGGAACCTTCCTGGGAGTCGCCTCCGTTAGAGGGAATGCCTGCGCGCTCACGAGGGTTGAGTCGAGTAGGCTCAAGTCGTTTGACAAAGCCGACTGGCATTCGTAGCTTGAGTCCAGCAGACTCAACTTTGACTACAAGGACGTACTCATGGCACGTGCGGTAGGTATCGACCTGGGGACGACCAACTCCGTCGTCTCGATCCTCGAGGGCGGTGAGCCCACCGTCATCGCCAACGCGCAGGGCTCGCGGACCACGCCGTCCGTGGTCGCCTTCGCGAAGAACGGCGAGGTTCTCGTCGGTGAGGTGGCCAAGCGGCAGGCCGTCACCAATGTGGACCGCACGATCCGCTCAGTCAAGCGGGAGATGGGCACCAACTGGTCCCAGGAGATCGACGGCAAGAAGTTCTCGCCCCAGCAGATCAGCGCCTTCGTCCTGCAGAAGCTCAAGCAGGACGCGGAGGCCTACCTCGGCGAGAAGATCACCGACGCGGTGGTCACGGTCCCGGCCTACTTCAACGACGCCCAGCGCCAGGCCACCAAGGAGGCCGGCACGGTGGCGGGTCTCAACGTGCTCCGCATCATCAACGAGCCGACCGCGGCGGCCCTCGCCTACGGGCTCGACAAGGAGCAGGACCAGACCATCCTGGTCTTCGACCTCGGTGGCGGCACCTTCGACGTGTCGCTGCTCGACGTCGGCCAGGAGGACGGCCACGGCTTCGTCGAGGTCAAGGCCACCTCCGGTGACAACCACCTCGGTGGTGACGACTGGGACCAGCGCATCGTCGACGAGCTCGTCAAGCGCTTCCAGAACGCGCACGGCGTCGACCTGTCCAAGGACAAGATGGCGCTCCAGCGCCTGCGCGAGGCGGCCGAGAAGGCCAAGATCGAGCTGTCCAGCCAGTCCGAGACCAACATCAACCTGCCCTACATCACGGCCTCGTCCGAGGGCCCGCTGCACCTCGACGAGAAGCTGACCCGCTCCGAGTTCCAGCGGCTGACGGCCGACCTGCTCGAGCGGACGAAGGGCCCGTTCCACCAGGTCATCAAGGACGCCGGCATCAAGGTCTCCGACATCGCCCACGTGGTGCTCGTCGGCGGCTCGACCCGTATGCCCGCCGTGACCGAGCTCGTCCGCGAGCTGACCGGCGGCAAGGAGCCCAACAAGGGCGTCAACCCGGACGAGGTCGTCGCCATCGGCGCCGCCCTGCAGGCCGGTGTGCTCAAGGGTGAGGTCAAGGACGTCCTGCTGCTCGACGTGACCCCGCTGTCGCTGGGCATCGAGACCAAGGGCGGCATCTTCACCAAGATCATCGAGCGCAACACGACGATCCCGACCAAGCGCTCCGAGGTCTTCACCACGGCCGAGGACAACCAGCCGTCGGTGCAGATCCAGGTCTTCCAGGGCGAGCGCGAGATCGCCTCGTACAACAAGAAGCTGGCGACCTTCGAGCTGACCGGCATCGCGCCGGCTCCGCGCGGCATCCCGCAGATCGAGGTCACCTTCGACATCGACGCCAACGGCATCGTCAACGTCTCCGCCAAGGACCTGGGCACGGGCAAGGAGCAGACGATGACGATCACCGGCGGCTCCGCGCTGCCGAAGGACGACATCGAGCGCATGATGCGCGAGGCCGAGTCGTACGCCGAGGAGGACAAGAAGCGCCGCGAGGAGGCCGAGGTCCGCAACAACGCGGACGGTCTGGCCTACCAGACGGAGAAGTTCCTCCGCGAGAACGACGACAAGGTCCCCGGCGAGATCAAGACCGAGGTCAACGACGCCCTGTCCGAGCTGAAGAAGGCTCTGGAGGGCACCGACACCGACGTCATCCGCACCTCGGCGGAGAAGCTCGCCACCGTCAGCCAGAAGATGGGTTCGGCGATCTACGCCGCGAGCCAGGGCCAGCAGGCCGGTGACCAGGGCGCTCCGCAGGACGCCGCCGCCGGTGACGGCCAGAAGGCCGACGAGGACGTGGTCGAGGCCGAGATCGTCGACGACGAGCCGAAGAAGGACAAGTGATGCCGCCGCGTGAAAACGGGCAAGAGCAGCCGGTGATCCGCGACAACCGCAAGATCGACCCGGAGACGGGGCAGGTCAGGGATGCCGCCGTCGCCGACCAGGTGGCCGAGCAGCCGCCTGCGGCGGCGGCCGGCCCCGACGGCGAGCTGGCGGCCCAGCTCGCCGAGCGGACCGCAGACCTGCAGCGGCTCCAGGCCGAATACGTGAACTATCGCAAGCGGGTCGAGCGCGACCGCGTCGCGGTTCGCGAGCAGGCCGTCGCCGGGACACTGACAGAGCTGCTGCCCGTGCTCGACGACATCGGCAGGGCCCGCGACCACGGCGAGCTGACCGGGGGCTTCGCGAAGGTGGCGGAGTCGCTGGAGTCGGCGCTCACCAAGCTGGGCCTCAGCTCCTTCGGACAGAAGGGCGAGCCGTTCGACCCGACCGTCCACGAGGCGCTGATGCACAGCTACTCGCCGGACGTGACCGAGCCGACCGCGATCGAGGTGCTGCAGCCTGGATACCGGTTGGGTGACAGGGTGCTGCGTCCGGCGCGGGTGGCCGTCGCGGAGCCCGGGGACGCCACTCCCGCGTCCAATGACGACGACGAAAACTGACACGAGGACGAAGGGCCGTAGATGAGCACCAAGGACTACCTGGAGAAGGACTACTACGCCGTCCTTGGTGTGCCCAAGACCGCCACCGCCGAAGAGATCAAGAAGGCATATCGGAAGCTGGCCAGGCAGTACCACCCCGACAGCAACCAGGGCGACCCGTCCAAGGAGGCCAAGTTCAAGGAGGTCTCCGAGGCGTACGACGTCCTGTCCGACACCAAGCGCCGCAAGGAGTACGACGAGGCGCGCACGTTGTTCGGGTCCGGGGTGGGCGGCCAGCGCCCCGGTGGTGGCGGTTTCTCGTTCGACTTCGGTGACCTGTTCGGCGGCACCGGGCAGAGCACGGGCGGCGGTGCGGGCGAGCGGCTCGGCGACCTGTTCGGCGGGCTGTTCAACCGTGGGGGCGGCGCCGGCCGCACCACCACCACGTCCAGGCCGAGGCGCGGCCAGGACATCGAGTCCGAGGTCACGCTGACGTTCACCGAAGCGGCTGAGGGCACCACGGTGTCGCTCAGGCTGACCAGCTCTGCCGCCTGCGCCGCGTGCACCGGCACCGGCGCCAGGGCGGGCACGACCCCCAGGGTCTGCCCCACCTGCGACGGCACCGGCGCAGCCAGCCGAAACCTGGGTAATTTCGCCTTCTCCGAGCCCTGCCGCGACTGCAAGGGCCGCGGGCTGATCGTGGACGACCCCTGCCCCGTGTGCGAGGGCAGCGGCCGGGCCAAGAGCACCCGTACCATCCAGGCCCGCATCCCCGCCGGCGTGGCCGACGGCCAGCGGGTCAAGCTCAAGGCCAAGGGGGCGCCGGGTGAGAACGGCGGCCCCGCGGGAGACCTCTACATCCTGACGCACGTCAAACCACACGCCGTCTTCGGCAGGTCGGGCGACAACCTGACGATCACCGTTCCGGTGACGTTCACGGAGGCCGCGCTCGGCGCTGAGATCAAGGTGCCGATCCTCAAGGGCATGCCGGTCACGCTGCGCATCCCCGCGGGCACGCCCAACGGGCGCACGTTCCGCGTGCGCGGCAGGGGCGCCACCCGCAAAGACGGCACCAAGGGCGACCTGCTCGCCACCGTCGAGGTCGTGGTGCCGAAGACGCTCGACGACAAGTCACGGGAGCTCCTCAGCGAGTTCAACACGGCGACCGCGGGTGAGGACCCGCGCGCTGAGCTAATACAGCGAGCCAGAAGCGAGTAGCCGATGGACGCCAACTACTTCGACCTGTCAGACGACACACCGGTCTATGTGATCTCGGTGGCCGCGCAGCTGTCGGGGCTGCACCCGCAGACCCTGCGCCAGTACGACCGGCTGGGCCTGGTCAGTCCTGGCCGGACGGCCGGGCGCGGCCGCCTCTACTCCACGAGAGACATCATCCAGCTCCGCGAGGTGCAGCGGCTCTCCCAGGAGGAGGGCATCAACCTCGCGGGCATCAAGCGGATCCTCGAGCTCGAGAACGAAGCTCTGCGGCTGCGTGAGGAGGTTCACCGCCTGCGCGCCGAGATGCGCATGGTCAGAGCGCTGATCCGCTACGAGCTGCCACCGGGGGCCTAGAAAGAATGGACTACAAGCTCACCCAGAAGAGCCAGGAAGCGCTCTCGGGTGCCATGCGGCGTGCCGCCGCGGAGGGCAACCCGGAGATCTCTCCGGCTCACCTGCTGACCACGTTGCTCTCGCAGACGGGCGGCACCGCCGTGCCCCTGCTGGAGGCCGTCGGCGCCGACTGGCGCACGCTGCGGGCCAGGGCGGAGGAGCTGCTCGCGGCGCTGCCCAAGGCGCAGGGCGCGACGGTGGGGGCGCCCTCCAGCTCCCGCCAGCTCCTCACGGTGATGAACACCGCCGCCCAGCACGCCAACCGGCTCGAAGACCTCTACGTCTCGACCGAGCACCTGTTGGTCGGCCTGGCCGCCGACGGCGGCCAGGTGGCCGAGCTGCTCAAGTCGCAGGGCGCGACGCCGCAGGCGCTGCTCGACGCGTTCGAGAAGGTACGCGGCCACGCCCGCGTCACCAGCGAGACCCCTGAAGACACCTACCAGGCGCTGCAGAAGTACGGCGTCGACCTGACCGAGCGGGCCCGCTCCGGCCAGCTCGACCCGGTCATCGGCCGCGACTCCGAGATCCGCCGCGTCGTCCAGGTGCTCAGCCGGCGCACCAAGAACAACCCCGTGCTCATCGGCGAGCCCGGCGTCGGCAAGACCGCGGTGGTCGAGGGCCTGGCCCAGCGCATCGTGGCCGGCGACGTGCCCGAGTCGCTGCGCAACAAGCGGCTGATCTCGCTCGATCTGGGCGCGATGGTGGCCGGCGCGAAATACCGCGGCGAGTTCGAGGAACGGCTCAAGGCCGTGCTCTCCGAGATCAAGGAGAGCAACGGGCAGATCGTGACGTTCATCGACGAGCTGCACACCGTCGTCGGCGCGGGCGCCGCCGAGGGCGCGATGGACGCGGGCAACATGCTCAAGCCGATGCTGGCCCGCGGCGAGCTGCGCATGATCGGCGCGACCACGCTCGACGAATACCGCGAGCGCATCGAGAAGGACCCCGCGCTCGAGCGGCGCTTCCAGCAGGTCTACGTGGGCGAGCCCACGGTCGAGGACACCATCGCGATCCTGCGCGGGCTGAAGAGCCGCTACGAGGCCCACCACCAGGTGCAGATCGCCGACAGCGCGCTGGTGGCCGCCGCCGCGCTGTCCGACCGCTACATCACCAGCCGCTTCCTCCCCGACAAGGCCATCGACCTGGTCGACGAGGCCGCCTCGCGGCTGCGCATGGAGATCGACTCCCGTCCCGTGGAGATCGACCAGCTCCAGCGCAGCGTCGACCGGCTCAAGATGGAGGAGCTGGCTCTGTCCAAGGAGACCGACGAAGCCTCCGTCCAGCGGCTCGAACGCCTCCGCCAGGAGCTGGCCGACCGCCAGGAGGAGCTCAACGCCCTCGTCGGCCGCTGGGAGCACGAGAAGGCCGGGCTCAACAAGGTCGGCGAGCTGAAGAAGCAGCTCGACGAGGCGCGCGGCGCCGCCGAGCGGGCGCAGCGCGACGGCGACTTCGAGAGCGCGTCCAGGCTCATGTACGCCGAGGTGCCCAGGCTGGAGCAGGCGCTGAAGGTCGCCTCCGACGCCGCGCCGCCGGACAACGCCATGGTCAAGGAGGAGGTGGGCGCCGACGACATCGCCGAGGTGATCTCGTCCTGGACCGGCATCCCCGCCGGGCGCCTCCTGGAGGCCGAGACGGCCAAGCTGCTGCGCATGGAGCAGGAGCTGGGCAAGCGGCTGATCGGGCAGCAGCAGGCCGTACAGGCCGTTTCCGACGCCGTACGCCGGAGCCGGGCCGGCATCGCCGACATCGACCGGCCGACGGGCTCGTTCCTCTTCCTCGGGCCCACGGGCGTGGGCAAGACCGAGCTGGCCAAGGCGCTGGCGGAGTTCCTGTTCGACGAAGAACGGGCGATGACCCGGATCGACATGAGCGAATACTCCGAGAAGCACAGCGTGGCCAGGCTCGTCGGCGCGCCTCCCGGCTACGTCGGCTACGAGGAGGGCGGCCAGCTCACCGAGGCCGTCAGGCGGCGCCCGTACACCGTCGTGCTGCTGGACGAGGTGGAGAAGGCCCACCCCGAGGTCTTCGACATCCTCCTCCAGGTGCTCGACGACGGGCGGCTGACCGACGGGCAGGGACGCACGGTCGACTTCCGCAACACGATCCTGATCCTCACCTCCAACATCGGGTCGCAGTTCCTCATCGACCCCAAGCTGGAGAACGGCGCCAAGCGCGAGGCCGTCATGACGGCGGTGCGGAACTCGTTCAAGCCGGAGTTCCTCAACCGGCTCGACGAGGTGATCCTCTTCGACGCGCTGGGCACGGAGGAGCTGGCGCAGATCGTCGACCTGCAGGTCGAGCGGCTGGCGCGGCGCCTGGCCGACCGCCGGCTGACGCTGGAGGTCACGGCCGCGGCCCGCGAGTGGCTGGCGTTGACGGGCTACGACCCGCTGTACGGCGCCCGCCCGCTGCGCCGCTTGGTCCAGTCGGCCATCGGCGACAAGCTCGCCAAGGCGGTGCTGTCGGGGGAGGTCGTGGACGGCGACAAGGTCAAGGTCGAGCTCGGGGACGACGAGCTCCTCATCCAGCGCGCCTGACCACGCATCGGGAGCCCGGGGATCCGCGCGGTCTCCGGGCTCCCGGCATGTCATGGCTCGGTCATTCCTGCTGGTCTTCGGTAAGGTCCGGCCCACTCTTCGGACAAGCCGCACTCTCGCGGCCGGATGTGTGACTACGTTCAGCGTTCGTCAGATCACCGAACTCGATCAGGGGACCTGAAGTGTCATCTCAGAAGATCCGGAGCATCATCGCGGTGGCGACGCTGGCCGCGGGCGTCACCTGGCTCGCCGCGGCCCCCTCGGCGGCGGACTCCTGCAAGGGCCTTTCGCACCAGGCGACCTCGTACTGCGGTAAGAGCGCTGTGGATGACGGCGGGCTCGGCAGCGACCGGATGGTCACCGACGAGAGCGACAAGCTGGCCATGGCGGCCGGCGCGATGGCCGCGCAGCTCGGCCTGACCGGGCTCGCGACCGCGCGCGAGGCGCTGGGCGCGGCCGACATGGGCGGGGTGGCGGCGACCTGGGGCATGCCCTCCCCTGCGCTGCTCCCCAAGCTCCCCGGAACGGTGGACATGCAGGATCTGTCGACCATGGCCCGGGTCCCCGCGCTGCCCGCCCTCCCCCAGGTGCCGCCGAGGCCGCTGGAGGCCAAGCTGCCCGAGATCTCGCTCGGGGACTCCCCCTACCGCAACCGAGTCGCGGGCTCCGGCATTCAGCCGCAGACGGATCTGGGGAAGCCGGTGGAGGAGGTCAGGGCCGAGGTGGTCGACGTCCTGCTGCCCAAGACGGTGCAGAGCCTCAACGACGCCTCGGTGCTGGCGGGCGGCGAGACCACGGTGGCGGGTTTCTCCGGGGTGGTGCCGGAGCTGGGGCTGCGCTGAGCCACCTTGTCCGGGCGCGGACCGTGCCTGCCGCGCCCGGCATTCCCTAACCGAAGAGGCCGCGGCCACCCGCGGCCGCGGCCTCTTCGCCGCGCCGCCGCCGCACGCGGACGGCCACCGCCCGGGTGGCGAGCCGCTGTGAGAGCGGGCCGCCACGAGACGGGCCCTCAGGTCAGAGGGACCGTCTCGTTGGCGGCCGCGCCTGGTCAGGAGCCGGACGGGTCAGGAACCGGGACCCGGGCGGGTCAGTGGACGAGCTCGTCCAGTTCGTCCTCAGGGAGCCCGAGGTCGACCCGGATGCGGTAGCGGGTGCGTAGGACCGCCACCTGCTCGGGATCGTTCTCGTCGCATCCCAGGACCGCCTGGGTGGCCCAGTCGAGCCCTCCCTGGAGGTCCCCGTAGGCGACCAGCGTCTCGGCGATCGTGTGAGCGGTCGCCGTGGAGACGCCGCCCTCCGCGCGTATCGTCTCGATGACCTCCCTCGCCTCATTGGGCCTGTCCAGCTCGAAGAGCGTGTCTGCGATGCCGGCACGCGGGTCGAAGCCCGCCTCGCCGCCGTCCTCGACCGCGAGCTGGAAACACTCCATAGCGCGCGCCGGCTGGCCTGCCGCTCGCCACTCCTCGGCGGCGAGGACCAGGATGGACGCCCGGGAGACGTCGCCGGACGAGTAGCCGAGCGCGACGTCGTATAGCCGACTGGCCAGGGAACTGTGGTCGTCGGCCAGTAGGGCCTGCTCAAGCAGACGATCAAGGTGCTCTCGGGTCACATGCGCCACACCGCGAGACTACCGAGCCGCCCGGCCCTTTGCCCGGTCAATGCGTATCGCCGGTCAGTCACAAATTCGGTAACCCCACGTCCATTACTGCTCACGATGTGCGTGTCTATGCAGGTGGCAGGGCATATACGACTCGCTTTGCTGCTACGCGAGCAAGGGGGCTGTGATGGGCATGTCCAAGCAGATGACCTTCACACTGGCCTGTGTCGTCGTGTTGTCGGCCCTTGTTCCCGGTGTGGCGGGCTATCTGTCGGCCCGCCTGGAGGCCATCGAAGCAGCCGAGCGCAACCTGCAGGCCCTGGAGGCCCGGCTGCATACCCGCGAGGCACGAGACACGCGCCCCGTCTCGTTCCCCGGGCCATGCCTGCGTACGCCGGCCACCCCGCGGTTCCAGCAGGTGCCCGCGTCCGCACTCGGCGAGTACCGGAGGCACTTGCCGGAGTGGCTGGCCGGGCTGCTCAGGGAAGTCGGGGACTTCGAGCGGGATTAGCCAGCGACCAGGCTTTCAGCTGCCGGGACAGGAAGCCTCGGATCAGCTTTTTCGCCGCTTCGATGATCTCCGTTGAGCCGTCGGGATCGCGGCGGAAGGCCAGCTTGAGCACGGCGTCGCCCGCCTCGACCGCCACCAGCACGGCCAGGTCCAGCTCCGGGCTGTCGGCCAGCCCGAACTCCTTCAGCAACAGCCCGCGCAGCCGACCCGCGATCACCGTGTTGTTGTCGGAGTCGGAGTCGAGCAGGTTGAGGTCCACGACGTCGCCGAAGCGGAGGCTCCTGAAGCCTGGAACGGTCCTGTGCATGTCGACGTACTCGTCGATGATCGCGTCGATGGCCTCCCACCAGCCGCGATATTCCTCCGCCAGGAACCGGCGGTCCACCCTGCGGACGAACTCCTCGACGTTGCGCCGGGTGAGCTCCTGGGTGATGGCCCTCTTGTCAGGGAAGAACTGGTAGATCGACCCGATCGCCACGCCGGCCCGCTCGGCTATGCGGGTGGTGGACAGCGCGTCGTATCCGATCTCGTCGAGCAGCTGCGCGCACGCGTCGAGCATCCGCTCCACGCGCCGGGCGCTGCGGCGCTGCGCCGGCTGCCGCCTGAGTGCTTTGGGCTGGGCGCAATCATCATCTATTTGCGGCGAGGACACGGATTCATCTTCTCCCGTGTGGACGATCCTTACCTCCCGATTCCTCGATTTCTCATGATCCCGCTCCATCGCGCGAGCCCGCGCATCGCCGCCGGCGAAATCCGGGATAGGACATATCCGATTTTCCCTTCCAGGTTGACCGGAACAACCGCTTGATTTCTGTGTACGGCCCGCAGAATGTGGGCGGCCACCCGCTCGGCCGGATACCCGCGCCGCGCCAGCCCCCGCACGGCCGCCTCGCGCACGTCCGGACCCACGTACGTGGCGTTGCTCGCGATCGGCGTGGAGACGAACCCCGGACAGATGACGCTGACCCCGATCCCGCGCCCGGCCAGCTCGGCCCTGAGGCAGTCGCTGAGCATCTTCACGGCCGCCTTGGAGACCGAGTACGCGGGCAACAGCCGCGACGGCGCGAACGCGGCCAGAGAGGCGACGTTGACGATGTGCCCACCCTTGCCACGCTCGACCATGGCGGCGCCGAACAGCCGGCACCCGTGGATGACACCCCACAGATTGACGTCGATGGTCCTGCGCCAGTCGTCCACCGCATGATCAAGAAATGGCCCGGCGACGGCGATCCCCGCATTGTTCACCACAATGTCCGGCACGCCATATTCGGAGATGATATTTCGCGAAAAATCTCCCATTTGATCGCTGTTGGAGACGTCGACCTGCGCCGCGTGCCCCGTACCCCCGAGGTCCTTGGCGACGGCGCCGGCAGCCCGCGCCGCGGCGTCGGCGTCGATGTCCGCACACACCACCTCGGCCCCGTGGGCCGCGAACGCCCGCGCGGTCGCCAGCCCGATCCCGGACCCTGCCCCCGTGACGACCACCAGCCGCCCCTCGAAGGCCGCACCTGACTCAACCCGCCGCATCGCGACCTCCTATTGGACGTCTAGTCCAGCAGCATAGATCGATCAGGGGCGCGCGGCCAGCCTGGCGCAGGTGCGCAGCGCCTTCCAGTCCGTGATGGCCTGCGTCCGCGCGGGTCCCGTCATCGGGATGGGAATGCCGCCCTGGATGGTGGCCGGGGTCCAGCTGTCCTTCAGCACCTTCCGCCCGTTGATGGTCAGCGTCAGCACGCCGGTCCTGCCGGTGGTGCCAGGGGTGGAGTTGTAGAAGACGAAGTTGCCCATGCCGTAGTTGACGTACGCCTTGCCGAGATATCCGGACCCGAGCAGGATGTGCGCGTGTCCGCCGACCACCACGTCGGCGCCCGCCTGGACCAGCTTGGGGGCCAGCGAGAGCTGTGCCGGGTTCGGGCACTTCTGCATCTCGGTGCCCCAGTGCAGGTGGACGATCACGGTGTCCGAGTTCTTGCGTGCCTGCCGTACCGCCCGCAGCAGGCTGACCTCGTCCTTGGCCGAGGCGAGCCCGCCCTTGTCCGCGGTGGCCGTCCACGACTGGATGAACTCCGCGTCGAGCACCTGAGTGGCCCCGATGATCGCCACCCGGTTCCCGTTCACGATCTTGCGGAACGGCTTGTACGCCTGCGCCGCGTCCTTCCCAATCCCCACCACCGGGAACCTGCTGCGCCTGATGGCCGCCAGCGAGTCAGCCAGCCCGGTCTCCATGTAGTCCATGCCGTGGTTGTTGGCCATGGACACGACATCGACCCCGGCGGCCTTCAACGCGCCGAACGCGGTCGGCGGCGCCCTGAACGTGAACTGCTTCCCCGGCGCGGGCGTCCCCCCTGTGGTGATCGCCGTCTCGAGGTTCACCATCGATAAGTCGGCCTTGCGCAGCACGCCGGCGATCGGCCCGAGCGCCGTGGCCGGACTCGACAGCCGCGCCCGCAACATTCCCTCGAAGTGCACGTCCCCGCCGAAGGAGATCGTGTACGGCCGCCGCTCCCGCGTCGGCTTGGCCGACGGCGACGCCGCCGCCTGGTGGTCCACCTGTTTGCTCTGCGGCTCCTTCTCGGGTGCCGAGGAGCAGGCCGCCAGCGACACGGCGACAGCGAACAACGGGAGGGCACGGGGGAATCTCATCTGCCGCCACTTCCGCTCGAATCCTGTCATTCCGGGATCGAGCATGCCATGAAGGGCGGATCACCGCGCAGGCGGTTACTTATCCATCAATCTACGCATTGCATCACAAGTCCGGTCGTCCATCGGCGTGTAGACGATCAGCCGGACCTCGGGGACGGCCGTCAGGCTGGTGGTGCTGAAGCGCAGCTCCCCCACCTCCACGTGCTTGAACGCCTTCTCCCTCGGCCCGGGCTCGGCCACGTCCTGCCTGGCCCACAGGCGAGCGAACTCCGCGCTCTCCGCGCTGAGCCGGCGTACGAAGTCCTGCCAGCACGGGTCGTCCGCGTGGCGGCTGTACGCGCCCCTGAAGACCGCCACAGCCCGGGCCAGCTCCGGGTCGCGGTTGAGCAGCAAGGTCGTGGGATCGGGATTGAGGCACGTGTACCAGAGCGAGTTGCGCTCGCCCTGGGGCGCGTCGACCAGCTCAGGGAACAGGGCGGCGTAGGCGGCGTTCCAGGCCAGGGCGTCGCACCGGCTGTTGGCCACGACGGCGGGCATGTCGCCGAGCCGGTCGAGGATCTGCTGCATCTCGGGCGTCACGTGCCCCGTGTCGCCGCCGGCCGTCTCCGCGTGCCCCGCCAGCCGGTAGAGGTGCTGCCGTTCGGCGCTGTCGAGCCGTAGCGTGCGGGCGACGGCGTCCAGCACCTGGGTGCTGGCGTTGATCGGGCGGCCCTGCTCCAGCCACGTGTACCAGGTCACGCCCACGCCCGCGAGCTGGGCGACCTCCTCGCGCCGGAGACCGGGAGTCCGCCTGCGCGGGCCGGGCGCGAGGTCGACCATCTCCGGGGTGATCCGCTCGCGACGAGTACGCAGGAACGCCGACAGATCGGTGCGCCTTGCTTCTGTCACGCTCATACCTCCACACTATGGAGCGAGCGGCAGATCTTATCCAGTTACCGCCAGTACCAGTATAAATGGGCTCTCGTTACTGGTACTGAATTCCCGGCAGACTCCTCCACATGACGCAAACTGCCGCTATCACCCCTTCTGCGGCCACAAAGCCACCGGAAGGAACCGGAGCCAGCGGCCTGCTCCTTGCGATCATCCTCGTGGGGCAGTTCCTGGCCATCCTGAACGTCAACATCGTCAACGTGGCCACCCCGACCATCGAGTCCGACCTGCACTCTTCGGGCGCCGGGCTGCAGATGATCGTCGCTGGATACACCATTGTCTATGCCGTCCTGCTCATCACCGGAGCCCGGATCGGCGACCTGTTCGGCTACCGCAACGCCTTCCTGGGCGGGCTCGCCTTCTTCACCCTCACCACGCTCGGCGCGGGCCTGGCGCCCTCGACGGGCTGGCTGGTGGCCGCCCGCCTGCTGCAGGGCGCCGGGGCGGCGATGATGATGCCGCAGGTCCTGACGTTGATCCAGCGTAACTACCAGGGCGCGGCCAGAGGCCGGGCGATCGGCCTGTGGTCGCTGGTGATCAGCGGTGGCATCGTGATCGGCCAAGCGCTCGGCGGGATCCTGCTGGGCATGGGCGCGGGCTGGCGGATCGTGTTCCTGGTGCTGGTCCCGATCGGCGCGCTGCTGCTGGGTGCCGGTTTGAAGGTGCTGCCGGCCGACGAGGGCGGCGGCAGGACGGGCCTCGACCCGTGGGGCCTGGTGACGCTGTCGGCCGCCGTGCTCCTGCTCGTGGTGCCGATGGTGCTGGGCCGCGAGCTCGGGTGGCCGCTGTGGGGCTGGATCTCGATGGCGCTGAGCGTGGTGACGTTCGCGGCGTTCGTTCGCATCGAGCGGTGGGTGACCGTACGTGGCGGGCGTCCGCTGGTGGACGCCCGGGTGCTGCGCGCGCCCGGCATGCGGCCTGGGCTGGCGATCCTGCTGTTCGGTCCGGCGACCTGGGGCGCGTTCCTGTTCACCTCGGCCCTGCACCTGCAGGGCGAGCTGCACCTGACGCCGCTGGCCTCCGGCATGATGCTGGTGCCGTGCGCGCTGGCCTTCGGCCTCGTCGGGCTCGGCTGGCCCAAGCTGCCGGTGCGCCTGCAGCGCCCGCTGGTGCCCTTCGGCTACGTGGTGGCCGCGCCCGCCTACCTGGGTCTCGGGCTCGCCGCCGGGGGCGGTCTCCCGTACGCGATCATGAGCGCTCTCGTCGGCGCCGGGCTCGGCGTGCAGGTCGCGGTGACCAACATGGCGACCGAGCAGGTGGACGGCGCGTACGCGGCGGACGCGAGTGGCGCGCTGCTCACCGTGATGCAGCTCGGGCAGGTCATCGGCGTCTCCACGGTGGGAACGCTGTTCATCACGCTGAGCCAGGGCCACGGCACGGTCTCCGCCTCCCTGATGGCCTCCATCGCCATGGCCGGCCTGGCCGTGATCGCGGGGCTGAGCTCGATCTTCCTCGTCCGGCGCCGCGTACCGGCACGTGCCTGAACGGCGCGTCCCCCTTCACGGGGGAACGCACCACCCCTTGACCGGCGGCCGGGCGGCCATTGTCCGTCGGCCGCGATATCAGCACGACGTTTCGCGCCTGGTCGTCCTCGAGAGCGCTGGGCAGATTCGCGCACGGAATAACCCGTGGGCCATCGATTTCGATTTCCACGTCATACGACGCGTCTGGCACCGTGTTCAAAAACCGCGCGATCTGGAGCAGGCAGCGATTTGCGAGTCACGGTCGGGGAGAGTCCATTTTTCCATGCCATCTCCTGGTCAAAGCCGGAGAGCAATAAGGGAAATGTGACGGCATGGGACGCGTGGCCTCGATCAAGGGAGCGGCCCTGGTCGACTTGCTGGCACAAGACACCAGGGCCGTTCGTCACGCGCTGACCGCTAGTGTGTCCGCATCAAATTCACCCTCACGGACCCCGGCGGTGAAGGCGGCCCACTCTGCCGGGGTGAAGACCAGGACGGGTCCGTCCTGGTCTTTGCTGTCCCTCAGCGCGACGTTGCCGTCGGCCAAGGGGGCAACCTCAACGCACGTCGATGCGCCGTTGCAGAAAGTGCTCTTCCGCCAGGCTGCCGTCGTAGTGTGGTCGTACATTTTCTCCCCAAATGCGCAAAGGGGCTCCATTGCCCCTTTTGAGGTTTCGTCGCTAACGTCGCCATAGCATGGCTTTTCTTTGTATAAGGACTCGCGATTCGTCCTCATCCAAGGCTTCCGACCGGATGTTATCGAAAGCCGTCTCGTATCCAGCCACTCGTTCGAGGTCTTCGACGAAGTTAGCAGTATACAACTGTTCCAGGTACACAACATCATCAAACGCGGCAAACTTCAGGTGGATAAACGCACCGGTGTTAACCGGATGAAGTGCGTCCAAAGTGAGGACTTGGACACTGACGTGCGGCAGAAGTGAGATCTCCAGGAGATGCTCCATCTGCTCGCGCATCACCGCCGGTTCGCCGAACCTTCGCATCAGCGCCGACTCGTCGAGCACCACGTTCATGGCGCACGCGTCGGTCCTGTGGAGCACGCGCTGCTGTCTGTCGAGCCGGGCCTCGACCCGGCTCCTGACCCCGCTGTGCGTGATACGCGAGATGCCGCGAGTCGCCAGGATCACTTCTCTGGCGTAGTCCTCGGTCTGCAGCAGGCCGGGCACGACCTGGGGTTCCCAGTTGCGCTGATGCGTGGCCTCTGCCTCCAGCCCGAGGAATCTTGTGTACTCCTCAGGCAGGGCGTCTTCGTAATCTTCCCACCACCCCCGCTGCTCCGCGTCCCGCAACAGGCCGAAGAGCTCGTCAAGTTTTGGTCCATCGAGGTGGTAGAGCTCCGCCATGGCCTTGATGTCGTCGGCGCTCGGCATGGTCTTGGCCGCCTCGATCCGGCTGACCTTGCTCGGGGACCAGCCGAGCTCCTTGGCCGCTCTGGCCCCGGTGAGCGCCCTTCGCTCCCGGAGAAGGCGCAGCTCCTGGCCTAGCCGGAGCCTGCGTACTGTCGGACTGCCCTGCTGCGATGGCACCGTCCACTCTCCTTGTCGGGATGAAGATGTGGCGGGAAGGGGGCGTTTAGGGCCCGGCTTTCTGGGGCCGTTCGCGCCCAATCTTACACTGCAAGTTGCACGTGGCGTGTCGCACAGCCTTGCCCAGAAGGCTTTCACGGGGAGGGCCTAGGGGCAAGATGAACTCCAGGTAGGGGTGAGTGAAGACGGAACTTCTCCCGCCGCGGGCCGACGCGACAGTTCCGGTGCAAGTTGCACGGCAAGCGTGAAGAAAATTAAATCTTCCCTTGCTGAATGTATTGCAGCATCGCTCACCTCGGGGGACGATCGGTTCCAGGAGGGTTCTCGGGTGTGAGGAGGCCGCGGATGACGACACGGCCGTACGCATCGGGCCTTCCGTCGATGATTGCGCGGCCCCGCGCGGGCCGCCTCGCCGGCAACGTCGCCGTCCCGGAAACGAAACTCTGCGCCAGGGAGGCCACTTGCCGGAAGGATCTCAGAATCGCCTGAAGAACTCAGCGACAGTCCGCTCATTCGAGCATGAAAAAACCGGGCCGCGGCTGATCACCAGCGCACCGCATTTGGGCTGCCACCCTGCGGTGATGCCGGTCATCAGCCGTCGGACCGGCGAAGAAGCCACCTCTGAAAATGCCGCGAAAGGGGTCTTCTACATGTACTCACAAGGTACCAAGGGACTCGCCCGAATCAAGTCCCGAATCCGGGAACTCATCGCATGGACCGATCGCGAAATCTGCATGGAGCCGGATGAGTTCGCGCACCGCATCGGCTGGACCGTGACCAGGACGGGGTTCGGCTCCCGGCGCTACCGCGACCCACGCTTCGACCAGCTCAGCGTGCCACACCGCGTGACAGAGGAGGTGTCCTGACGTGCCGAGGAACCCGCGCAACCAGATCTACCCCGCCGGCGAGGAGCTTCCCGGCGCCGGGCGCGGCGGGCCGCTGGTCCGGCTCTGGCGCATCCGTACCGAGCTGATGCTGCTCTCCGCGCTGGCGCTGCTGGCGCTGACTCTGCACGGCGCCACGCAGGAGGGCCGGTGGTGGCCGTTCGTCCTGCTGACGAGCGCCGTCTCGGTGCCGGCCGTCACCAGGACGGGACGCAACTGGGTGGCCGCCCACTTCTGGTGCGTGGTCTCCAGGCACCGCCTGCACCGGGTGTGCCTGGAGACCACGATGCACACCAGGGCGGGGCGGATCCCGCTGGTGCTCTGGATCACGCCGACGACCGCGGGCGAGAAAGCGCTGATCCTGACCAGGGCCGGCATCTGCGCCGAGGAGTTCGAGGCGTACAGCGAGGAGATCGCGGCGGCCTGCTGGGCCAGGAGCGCGAACGTCTACCGGCACCGCCGCCGGGCCCAGTTCGTGATCGTGGAGATCGTCAGGCGCGACGAGGTCCCCGGCGCGGTCTCTCCCGGCCTGGACCGGCTGTACGGCAGACGAGCCTGGGTCTCGGTGAGACCCGATCTCGAGGAGCCGCCTGATCTGCGGGAAAAGGTCGCGCTGCCGCAGGCCGGCTAGGGACCTGGGGGAATCCGGGACATTCCCCTGGGCGGGAAGCCCCGGAGACCGCGGGGGCTCCGGGGCTTCCCCATGTGCCCGGTACGGGCCAAGATGAGTTCATCTGGCGAACTCAGGAGTCGTGATGACGTCGACCGTCCACCGGACTTGTCCCCTCTGCGAGGCAGTCTGCGGCCTCACGCTCACCCTCGACGAGGGCGGGCACGTGACCAGCGTCCGCGGTGACAAGGACGATCCGTTCAGCAAAGGGTTCATCTGCCCGAAGGGCGCCAGCCTCGGCCGGCTCGACGAGGACCCCGACCGGCTGCGCAAGCCGCTGATCAGGGAGGGCGACCTGTGGCGCGAGGTCGGCTGGGAGGAGGCGTTCGCCGCCGTGAGGGCGGGCCTCGACCGGGTCGCCGACCGCCGCTCGGTCGCGGTCTACCTCGGCAACCCGAACGCGCACACCATGGCGGGCGCCCTGTACAGCGCGCCGCTGATCAAGTCGCTCGGCACCCGCAACGTCTACACCGCCAGCACCGCCGACCAGATGCCCAAGCACGTCGCGAGCGGGCTCATGTTCGGGCATCCGCTGACCATCGCGGTCCCCGACCTGGACAGGACCGACTACCTGCTGATGCTGGGGGCCAACCCGCTGGAGTCCAACGGCTCCGTGTGCACGGCACCCGACTTCCCCGGACGGCTGAAGGCCCTGCGCCGTCGCGGCGGCCGGCTCGTGGTGGTCGACCCGCGCCGCACCCGGACCGCCTCGCTGGCCGACGAGCACGTCTTCGTCCGCCCGGGGACGGACGCCTACCTGCTGTTCGGCATCGTGAATGTGCTGTTCGCCGAGGAACTTGTGACGCTCAGGCACCAGGTCAACGGGCTGGCCGAGGTCCGCGAGGCGGCCAAGCGCTTCCCGCCGGAGCCGGTCTCCCGGCGCACCGGGGTGCCCGCCGCGGTGATCGTGCGGCTGGCCAGGGAGCTGGCGGGAGCGCGTACGGCGGCCGTCTACGCCAGGATCGGCACCTGCACGGCCGAGTTCGGCACGCTGGCCCAGTGGCTCGTGGACGTGCTGAACGTGCTCACCGACAACCTCGACCGGCCGGGCGGGGCCATGTTCCCCAAGCCCGCGACGGAGTCGGGGGGCCGGCGGCGGCCGTACACGGTCGGAAGGTGGAAGAGCCGTGTCAGGGGGCTGCCCGAGACCAACGGCGAGCTGCCCGTGGCCACACTGGCCGACGAGATCGAGACGCCTGGCGAGGGGCAGGTCAGGGCCCTGATCACGGTGGCGGGCAACCCCGTGCTGTCGGCGCCCCACGGGGACAGGCTCGACGCGGCCTTCGCCCGGCTCGACTTCATGGTGAGCGTGGACCCGTACCTCAACGAGACCACCAAGCACGCGAACGTCATCCTGCCGCCGCCGCGCATGCTGCAGTCGGGCCACTACGACTTCGCGCTGCTCGGGCTCGCGGTACGCAACTACGCGCGCTACTCACCGCCGCTGCTGCCGCTGGACGGGCAGCCGTCCGAGGCCGAGATCCTGGCCAGGCTGGCCATGATCGCCTCGGGGCTGGAAGGGGACCTGGACGAGTTCGTCATCGGTGAGACGCTGCGCAAGGCCACCGAGACGCCCGGCTCGGGCGTCGAGGGGCGGGACGTGGCAGAGCTGCGTGCCGCGCTGGACGGCGAGACGGGCAGCGAGCGCCGGCTCGACCTCATGCTCAAGCTCGGCCCCTACGGCGAGTGGGCCGGCAAGGGAGACCTGTCGCTGCGCAAGCTGCTCGACAACCCGCACGGCCTGGACCTGGGCCCGCTGGAGCCCCGGCTCGGCGAGGTGCTGAAGACCCACTCGGGGCTGATCGAGCTGGCGCCGCCGCAGCTCATCGAGGACGTCGAACGGCTGCGCGGCAAGCTGGACGAGGAGCCGCCGGAGATCGTCCTGATCGGCCGGCGCCACCTGCGCTCCAACAACAGCTGGCTGCACAACGTCGGCCCGCTGGTCGGCGGCAGCAACGCCTGCACGCTGCAGATCAACCCGGCCGACGTGGCCAGGCTCGGGCTGGACGGCGAGGCGGTGGTCCGCTCCGCCACAGGGGAGATCACGGTGCCGCTCGAGCCGACCGACACGATCATGCCGGGCGTGGTCAGCCTGCCGCACGGATGGGGTCACGCGGGCAGCGCGCAGAGCGTGGCCGCCGGGCACGCCGGGGTCAGTGTCAACACGCTCACGGACGAATCCGCCATCGACGTTCCAAGTGGTAACGCGGTGTTCAACGGAGTTCCGGTCACGATTTCACCAACTGGGGTGATCATCGCACATTAAGGTGTCGCGCGTGACTATCGCGCCAGAAGAGGACCGCCTGAACGCCCAGATCGCCTTCGCCATCGAGATCGACAAGTTGAAGCGGATCATCCGCCGGAACCACCTGATAGACGGCTCGCGGCGGGAGAACACCGCTGAGCACTCCTGGTATGTGGGCACGCTGGCGATGGTCCTCGGCGAGCATGCCCCGCCGGGGACCGATCTCCAGCGGGTTGTCGCCATGTTGCTGGTGCACGACCTGGTCGAGATCGACGCCGGTGACACGTTCATCTACGACCCGGTGGAGGTGGCCGCGCAGGCCGAGGCCGAGCGCGCCGCCGCCGACCGCATTTTCGGCCTGCTGCCTCCCGACCAGGGCATGTGGGTGCGGGAGCTCTGGGACGAGTTCGAGGCCAGGAAGACACCGGAGGCCAGATTCGCCAAGGCGCTCGACCGCTTCGCCCCGATCCTGGCCAACCACCACACCGAGGGCGGCACGTGGCCGCTGTTCAAGGTCAAGGCCGCCCAGGTCAGGGAGAAGGTGCGGATCATCGAGGAGGGCTCGCCGTCGCTCGGCGCGTACGCCCTGGAGCTGGTCGAACTCTCCGTGGCCAGGGGACACCTGTCCGAGTGATCCCCACATGGGCGGGGTAGGGGACTTGTCGTGAAAGAGGAAGTGCGAGCGAAACGTCGGCAGCTGCGGGGTCTTGCCGGGCCGGTCGCCCTCGCAGATCAGCTCGAGAAGACCAAGACCTTCGACACGCCGGTCAGAGTCCTGGCCAAGGCCGTGCGCCGGCGCATCCGCCCGGGTCTGCTACGCGATCTGCTGCACGGCGTCCCCATGGGCAGCCCGCTGCACCCGCCCCTGGCCAATGTCAGCCTGGGCTGCTGGCTCTCGGCGGCCGTGCTCGACGTGGCCGAGGGCGACACCAAGGCCACGCGCGTGCTGCTGGCCACGGGTATCGCCAACGCGCTGCCGACGGCGGCGGCCGGGCTGACCGACTGGTCCTCTCTCCACCGCGAGCAGCAGCGGGTGGGCTTCGTCCACATGCTGTCCAACCTGACCGCGCTCGGCCTGTTCTCCGCCTCCCTGCTGGCCCGGCTCCGCGGGCGCGAGCGGGCGGGCCGCGCCCTGACCATGGCCGGGCTCGGGATGGCCGGGCTCGGCGGCTATCTCGGCGGCCACATGGCCTACCGGCAGGCGGCCGGGGCGAACCACGCCCCGCAGATCTCCCACCTCGTGCCGCTGGGCTGGCACGACCTGTGCCTGCTCAGGGACCTGCCGGACGGCCGCCCCGTGGCGCGGCGGCTCGGCTACATCCAGCTCTTCGTGCTGCGCCAGGGCGAGGCCGTGACCGTGCTCGCCGACCGCTGCCCCCACCTGGCCGGTCCGCTGCACCAGGGCAGGCTGGTCATCGAGAACGGGGAGGCGTGCGTGGTCTGCCCGTGGCACGGCAGCACGTTCAGGCTGGACGACGGCTCTGTGCGGCACGGCCCCGCAACCGCGCCCGCGCCCATGTTCGAGACGCGGATCCGGCGTGACGGCACGATCCAGGTACGGCCCGGCTTGACCTGAAGTTCGCTTGAGGTTTTACCGTCGGCCCATGAGCACAATTCTTGTGACCGGCGCGACCGGCAACGTCGGCAGGCATGTGGTCTCCCAGCTCGCGCAGGCGGGGCTGGAGGTGCGGGCACTCGTCAGGGACCCGGAGCGCGCGCGGTTGCCGGAACGGGCCGAGGTGGTACGCGGCGACCTGACCGCGCCCGAGACGCTGGAACCCGCGCTGAAAGACGTGGAAAGTGTGTTCCTGCTCTGGCCGTCCTTCACGGCCGACCATGCGGCAGAGGTGGTCACGGCCGTCGCCGGGCACGCGCGGCGCGTGGTGTATCTGTCGGCGAACGTGCCGGACGAGCCGGTGATGCACTACCACGAGATCGAGCGGCTGATCCGGCATTCGGGGCTGGGCTGGACGTTCCTGCGGCCCGGCGGCTTCGCGACCAACACGCTGGGCTGGGCGGACCAGATCAGGCAGGGCGTGGTGCGCTGGCCGTACGGGCAGGCCGCGAGGTCCTTGATCCACGAGAGGGACATCGCGGCGGTGGCCGTGCACGTGCTCACCTCGGCGGGCCACAACGGCGCCACGTACGTGCTCAGCGGCCCCGAACAGCTGACCCAGGCCGAGCAGGTACGCGTGATCGGCGAGGCGGTCGGGCGCGAGGTGCGCTGGGCGGAGCTGCCGGTGGACGTGGCCCGCGAGCAGCTCCTGGCGGCCTGGGGCGACCCGGGCTTCGTGGACAGCGCGCTGCAGGCGTGGGCGGGCCTCGTGACGGCTCCGGAGCAGGTCACCCACACCGTGGAGCGGCTGCTCGGCAGGCCCGCGCTGACGTTCGGGGAGTGGGCGCGGGACCACGCCGCGGACTTCAGTTGATCTCGCCCGCGGGGTGCTCCACGAGGGCGAGGATGCGGCTGGACATGAACCTGGCCGTACGCACCGGCGTCCCGCCGCGGGTGACCTCGCTCACCTCGACGAGCCCCCGCCGGGTGGTCACCTCGACCCGCCGGCCGGCGCGGGTGGCCCTGATCTCGTAAGTACGCGGTGTTCCACCGGCATCGATGACGATCTCCACCCGATCACCCTTCATGCACGGATTCATACCCATATAGGTCTGGAATTACCCGTACACCAGTACGAAAATTGCCGCGATGCCCACACAGACGATGATCCCTCGCAGCAAGGGCGCCGGGATGCGCCGGCCCAGCCTGGCGCCCAGGAACCCGCCCGTCACCGCCCCCAGCGCGACCCCGGCCACGGCCGGCCAGTCCACGTGCGCGACCAGCACGAACAGCACCGCGGCCACGGCGTTCACGATCAGCGCGAGCACGTTCTTGGCGGCATTCACCCGCTGGAGGTGGTCGTCGAGGAAGCTGCCGAGCAGCCCGATCAGCAGCACGCCCTGGGCCGCCCCGAAGTACCCGCCGTAGACACCCGCGGCCAGCACCCCGAGCCACAGCGCCACGCCCCCGTGGGGGTGCGCGTGCTCGCGCCGCTCGGCCAGCCACCGGTTCAGCATGGGCTGCACCAGGACCAGCACGCAGGCCAGCGCGATCAGCGCGACGACGACCACACGGAACACGGCGGGATCCAGGAACAGCAGCAGGATCCCGCCGATCAGCGCCCCGAGCCCCGAGGCCAGGCCCAGCCGCAGCAGGCGCTCGCGCTGCCCCTCGAGCTCGGGACGGTAGCCGTGCGCGGCCGTGAACGAGCCCGGCACGAGGCCGATGGTGTTGGAGACGTTGGCGGTGACGGGATCGACGCCCACGGCGATCAGCGTGGGGAACGTGATCAGCGAGCCGGACCCGACGACGGCGTTGATCGCACCGGCCATCGCACCGGCCGCCCAGACCGCGGCCAGCTCCCACCCCGTCACGAACCCTCCTTACGTGTCCGGGCTCTTGGGGGGCGCGAAGAGGCCGCCGAGGTTCTCCAGGACCTTGCCCATCTCCGACGGGACGATCCAGATCTTATTGGCGTCGCCCTTGGCGATCTCGGGCAGGGTCTGCAGGTACTGGTAGGCGAGCAGCTGCTGGTCCGGCTTTCCCTCGTGGATGGCCCTGAACACCATGCCGATCGCGTCCGCCTGGCCCTTGGCACGCATGGCCTGGGCCTCGGCCTCCGCCTGGGCACGCAGCACGGCCGCCTCCGCCTCACCGCGGGCCCGCAGCACCGACGCCTGCTTCTCGCCCTCCGCCTGCAGGATCGCCGCCTGCCGCTGCCCCTCGGCGGTCAGCACGGCGGCGCGCTTGTCGCGGTCGGCGCGCATCTGCTTCTCCATCGAGTCCTGGATGGAGGCGGGCGGGTCGATGGCCTTGAGCTCGACCCGGTTGACGCGGATGCCCCACTTGCCGGTCGCCTCGTCGAGCACGCCGCGCAGCGCGGTGTTGATGTCCTCGCGCGAGGTCAGCGTGCGCTCCAGGTCCATGCCGCCGACCACGTTGCGCAGCGTCGTGACCGTGAGCTGCTCGACGCCGACCAGGAAGTTCGCGATCTCGTACGTGGCCGCCTTCGGATTGGTCACCTGGAAGTAGATGACGGTGTCGATGGACACGACGAGGTTGTCGGAGGTGATGACCGGCTGCGGCGGGAACGACACCACCTGCTCCCGCAGGTCGATCATGTCCTTGATGCGGTCGATGAACGGCACCACGAGGTTGAGCCCCGGGCTCAGCGTCCTGTGGTAGCGGCCGAGCCGCTCGATGATGGCGGCCGTGGCCTGCGGGATGATGCGCACAGTGCGGGCCACCCCGAAGCCCACCGCCGCGACCACGACCAGGGCGACGATGAGCTGCTCGACGGACATGGCGACGCTCCGAAGTCGAGGGAACCGACTCCGTAGATCCTATTTCGTTTCAGCCCAGGGCGGCTTTTATATGCATAAATGGTGATCTAGTAGGCGCGGGCGTACCAGCGGCCCTCGGCGCTGCGCTCCAGCGAGAGCGGCACCCCGAACGTCTGCGAGAGGTTGTCGGGCGTCATCACGTGCTCCAGCGGCCCCTGCGCCACCACCGAGCCGTGCCGCAGCAGCAGCCCGTGCGTGAACCCGCTCGGCACCTCCTCGACGTGGTGCGTCACCAGCACGAGCGTCGGCGAGCGGTAGTCGCCCGCCAGCACCGACAGCCGCCGCACCAGGTCTTCGCGCCCGCCCAGGTCGAGCCCGGCCGCGGGCTCGTCGAGCAGGAGCATCTCGGGGTCGGGCATGAGCGCGCGGGCGATCTGCACCCGCTTGCGCTCCCCCTCCGACAGCGTCCCGAACCGCCGCCTGATCAGGTGGGCCGCGCCCATCATGTCGATCAGCTCGACGGCCCTGGTCACGTCGTTGGAGTCGTACTCCTCCGTCCAGCGGCCCATGATGCCGTACGAGGCCGTCAGCACCAGGTCGATGACCTTCTCCTCGGGCGGGATGCGCTCGGCCAGCGCGGCGCTCGCCAGCCCGATCCGCGGCCGCAGGTCGAACACGTCCGCCTGCCCGAGCCGCTCCCCGAGAACCTCGACCAATCCTTCACTCGGATACAACAACGTGCCCGCGACCTGCAGCAACGTGGTCTTGCCCGCACCGTTGGGCCCGACGACGACCCATCGTTCGTCCGCGTTGACCGTCCAGTCGATGCCGCGCAGCAGGGCGGCTCCGTCGCGCCTGACGGCGACGTCCTGTAGCCGCAGCACCTGACCACCCATCCCCGATACCTCCTTAGGAGTCACGCTCGGGACAAACCTATTGCAGGGCGAGCGCTTATCGTGGATCGGTGCGCCCTGAATCGCCTGTCTGTCCCTCCCTGGTCGCCTGGGGCAACGCGTGGCTCGCCGGTCACGTCGGCCTCGACGAGGCGGCTGACCACGTGGAAGCCACCGGCGGCCCCGCCGTCGCTGGGGACGTCCCGTTGCGTAAATACCTCGCAAACCTGCGTTCCGACGGGCTGCGGGAGCTCCGGCTCGCCCTGCCCGCCCCCGGCGATCCGCTGGGGCTGTCGGGGCCCGCGCCGTTCAACTCGGCCGCGGTGGACGCCGGTGAGGCCGCCATCGCGGTGCTCGAGGACCGCAACCTCGGCCTGGTGCCCACGCCGGATCTTCGCGGGTCCTCCTATGTCGGGGTACGCCTGGAAGTGCATGACTCCGGGCCCGTACGCCATGATCTGCCGACGCTCTCGGAGGCCGAACGGGAGCTGTCGGAGGCCATGCGCTCGGCCACCGAGGCGCTGTCCTCCGTCGAGGGCCCCATGCAGGCCCGCCCCTCGGACGTGGAGCGCCGGGGCGGGGAGCTGGCGCCCGGCTATCCCGCGCGGGCGCGCCGCGTCTCCGCCCTCGCCACCCGCCTGGCCGGCATGTTGCGGCTGGCCGACGAGCGCGGCCTCACGTCGGGGCAGATCGCCGCCCGCGCCGCGGCCCTGCGCGAGCTGGACCGCGCGGTACGCCGTGCGCTCGTGGCCGCCCATCACGCGATCTTCGAGCCGCTCAGGAACTGATCTTCCACAGCCTGACCACCTTGTCCTTGCCCGCGGACACGATGGCCGCGCCCTCGTCGAAGGGGACGATGGCCACGGCGTACACACCCTTCTTGTGCGCCTTGACCGGCTTGCCGAGTGTCTTGCGGGTCTCGGGGTCCCAGAGCCTGATCGTGCCGTCGGTGCTGCCGGACAGCAGCACCGTCCGGCCGTCGAGGGTGCCGAAGGAGAGCGAGTAAACGATCTTCTTGTGCCCGGACAGGGTGGCGATGGTCTTGCGGCTCTTCGGATCCCAGATCCGGATTTTTCCGTCTTTACCGCCCGATGCTAGGACCGTCTTCCCGTCCACGTTGCCGACGGCGACCGAGTAGACGCCCCTGGAATGACCCTTGTACGTCTTCCCGTACGCCTTGTGCTTGGACATGTCCCACATCCGGACCGTCTCGTCCTCGCCGGCCGAGATGGCGACGGCCCGGTCGCCGATGTGGGTGGCGTTGAGCCAGTTGACCGGCTTGCGGTGGGCTCTGATGATCTTTCCGGTGGCCTTGCGCTTCTTCAGGTCCCAGAACCTCAGGTAGCCGTCGGCGTCGCCGGTGACCGCGACGTACTTGCCCTTCACCTTGGTCACCGCGACCGCGTACACGGCTTCGCCGTGCCAGCCGAGGACCTTGCCCTTGTGGGTCTTGAGGTTCCACAGGCGCACGCTGCCGTCGTAGCCGCCGGAGACGGCCATGGGGGTCTTGCCCACCATCACGCAGGCGACCGCGTACACCTCCTCGCTGTGGCCCTTCATCGTGGCCAGCGACTTGTGCCTGGCCAGGTCCCACAGGCGCACCCGGCCGTCCTGACCCCCGGTGACCAGCCACGTCTTGCCGCCCGCCGACAGGGCGGAGAGCGTCTGCACACCCTTGGTGTGGCCCTTGAACGCCTTCCCGTCCTGCTTGCCGAGCACGGGGACGACCGCCTGCGTGGGGGCGACGGTCGGGGTGGGGGTCGGTGTGGTGACGGGGGCCGCCGTCTCGGTCGGGGCCGGGGTCTGGCTCTGGGGCTGGGCCTGGGTCTGGGTCTGGGTCGGTACGGGGTTCGCGCTGGCGGAGGTGGTCGGCTGCGGCCAGTCCTCGCCGGTTCGCTGACCGGTCCCGAACATCGTCGGCCCGAAGAACAGCACCCCTCCGGCCAGAGCGAGCGCCACGACGAGCGCGCCGGACACCATGGCCGCCCGCCTGCGCCTGGCCTTGGCCTCACCTGGCTGCTCCTCGACCGGCGCGTGCCTGAAGAACGCGTCGTTGTCCACCGGCGCCCCGGCCCCAGATGCTTTCTGCCGGGGCGCCGCCGAAGGGGGCGCGGCCGGCGGAGGCACCGAAGGGGACACGGCTGATGGAGGCGCCGCGTTCATCGGATAGGGCGGCGGCGCCTGCCGCTGTCCCGGCATGGCACCATGACCGGGCGCGGGTCCGTGTTGCGGCGGCACGTACGGCGTGGCAGGCGGCCCGGCCGAAGGCGTCTGCGGGGGCGGATATCCGCTTCCCGACGGACGCGCCCACCCGGACGGCCGACCGTCGGGACTCGCCCAGCCGTTCCCCGCGGGAGACGCGTTCGGGCCGGAGGGGGGCGTGCCCCAGTTCACCGCGAGTGGTGGCGGGTCTGGAGGAGTGCGTCCGGCGGCGAGCTGGGACCCCGTGTTGAGCGCGACCTCGCCGTCGGACCCCGGCGACTCCCCCTGGTTCGCCAGCAGCGCGAACAGGGCCTCCGCCGCCGTGGGCCGCTCGCCGGCCCGCTTGCGAAGGCACGCCTGCACGATCGGCCGCAGATCGTCCGGCAGCGCGGAGAGGTCGGGCTCGTCGTGAATCACCCGGTAGACGACCGCGGGCAGGCTGTCCTCGCCGAACGCGGGCCGCCCCGTGGCCGCGAACACCATGGTCAGGGCCCAGCTGAACAGGTCGCTGGCCGGCCCCACCCGCTCACCCGAGACTTGCTCGGGCGACATGTACGCGGGTGTCCCCACGATCCCGCTGCTGAGCGTCATGGACGAGTCCAGCGCCCGTGCGATGCCGAAGTCGATCACCCGTGGCCCGTCGGTCCCGAGCAGCACGTTGCTGGGCTTGAAGTCCCTGTGCACGACCCCGGCGCGGTGGATGGCGGCCAGGGCGGTGACCGTGCCGACGGCCAGGCGGTAGAGCGCGCCGCCCGTACGCGGCCCCGCCCGCTGCACCACCGCCTGCAGCGAGACCCCGTCCACCAGCTCGCTGACGATGTACGGCTGCTCGCCGTCCATGTGCGCCCCGAGGACCTGGGCGGTGCAGAACTGGGCGACCCGGCGCGCGGCGGCCACCTCGCGCATGAACCGCTCGGAGTCCAGGCCCGGCTTGTCCAACCGGGTGTTGAGCAACTTGATCGCCACCCGCCGCCCGTCAGGCGACTCGGCTGCGAAAACGATCCCCTGCGCCCCCTTGCCCAGCCGGCCGATCAGCCGGTAGTCGCCCAGTGTCCGCGGATCGGTCGGCTGTAAGGGGTGCGTTTCCGGCACCTGGCCCTCCCCGTCGTGCTAGACCCCCCGATCAAGCGTGATAGGCCCGGGCGAACACCCGCAAGCCATCCCAGGTCACGAAAGATCAACGCTCTTTGCGAAAAATTTGCCCTTCGCAATAATCGTGGAGATGATCGGGGATTTCCAGCACCGTACGGGGAGCCGTTCCATGCGCAGAAGCGTCAGCTTGTTCTTAGCCGGTGGTCTGGCCGCCGCGCCACTGGCCGTGCCCGCCCAGGCGAGCGCCGCCACCACCACCGCGCCCACCGCCGCGGCGGTCACGCAGTCGAAGCCGTTCTCGAAATTCAAGATCTCCGTCAAGCACACCACCCGCACCAAGCGCGGCGGAAAGATCACATATTACGTCCGGGCGAAGAACCTGGGCCCCTACTACGCCGACTATTACTGGATGGGCGGCAAGCTGCCCAAGGGCGTCCGGCCCACCCTGCGCTGGGGCGGCCCGAAGGGCACCAAGTGCACCTGGGAGGGCCAGTGGTTCTGGTGCTGGGGACCGCTGCGGCTTGAGAAGGGCAAGACCGACTGGCTCAACTTCCAGCTGACCCTGAAGAAGGGCACCAGGGGCACGGTCGCGGCCAAGGTCGGCGTGATGTCGTTCGACGTCGACCAGGGCATGGAGAACATCGACGAGGAAGAGCTCAAGCGCCTCGGCATCAAGGGCTACCTGTGGCTCAAGACGGTCAAGACCCAGATCGTCACCCCGCCGCGGCGGCCGGGCCGGACGTGGACGCCGCCTCCCCCGGTCAAGACGTACAACCCGCCCGCCAGCCACGAGGAAACGAACAAGAAGAAGGACACCTGAGCCCCACTACCCCAGGCCGTGCCGCACCGCATAGAGCGCGGCCTGGGTGCGGTCCTGTACGCCCAGCTTCATCAGCACGTTGGAGACGTGGGTCTTGACCGTCTTCTCGGCGACGGCGAGGCTCCTGGCGATCTCCCGGTTGGACCGGCCGGCCGCGATGAGCGCGAGCACCTCACGCTCGCGCTCGGTCAGCTGCACGGGCCCCGGCGGGTCGTTCTGCGGCGACCACATCGCCTCGGCCGCCTCCGGCGCCAGGAGCACCTGCCCTCCGTGCACGGCCCGCACGGCCTGGACCAGCGCCGGCGGATCGACGTCCTTGTAGAGGAATCCCGAAGCCCCAGCCCGCATCGCCGGGCCCACGTCGGAGCGGTCGCTCACCGACGTCAGCACGACCACCTTGGTCGCCGACCCGGTCAGGCGCTCGAGCGCGCCGAGCCCGTCGAGCACCGGCATCTTCAGATCCAGCAGCAGCACGTCGGGCGCCAGCTCCGCGACCAGCTCGACGGCCTGCGCCCCGTCGCCCGCCTCGCCGACGACTGTGATGTCGTCGTGCAGGTCGAGGAACGTACGCAGCCCCTGCCGTACCACTGGGTGATCGTCGGCGATCAGCACCCGGATCAAACGCCCACCTCCATGTGTACCGTGGTCCCGCTGCCCCGGGCCGACTCGACGGTCATGACCCCGCCGACGGACTCCGCCCTGTCGCGCATCGACACCAGCCCCAGGCCGCGTGACTCCGCCTGCTCGAAACCCCTGCCGTCGTCGCGTACGGTCAACGCCAGCTTGCCGTTCTCGTATGCCAGGCGCACGGATACGCTTCCGGCCTCCGAGTGTCTCAGCGCGTTGTGCAGCGCCTCCTGGGCCACCCTCAGCACCGCCACCTCGACCGCGGAGGCGACCTCCGGCAGCTCCGCGCACTCGAACGTGACCAGGGACGGCTGGAGCCGGTCGAGCATGCGCACGTGCTTGCGCAGCGTCTCGGCGAGGCCGTGCCGGTCGAGCTCGGCCGGTCGCAGCTCGACGATCACGGCCCGCAGCTCGGACAGGGCCTCCCCGGCCAGACGCTGGACACGTTCGAGCTCCTGAGCGGCCTTCTCGGGCGCCCGGTCGAGCATCGCGGAGGCGGCCTGCGCGGTGAGCCTGAGCGAGAACAGCTTCTGCGTCACCGCGTCGTGCAGCTCCCGTGCCACCCGGTTGCGCTCCTCCAGCATGGCCAGCTCGCGACCGCGCTCGTACAGCCTGGCGTTGGTGAGCGCGATGGCGGCGTGCGCGGCGAACAGCGTGAGCAGGTCCTGGTCCGCCTCGGTGAAGCCGCCGAGCGTGCGTTTGTTGGCCAGGAAGATGATGCCGAGCACCTGCTCGCCATCGCGGATCGGCACCCCGAGGAAGTCCTTCATGACCGGGTGGGCCTTCGGCCACCACTCGAACCTCGGGTCCTTGCGCACGTCGGGCAGCCTGACGGGGGTGCCGTCGCGGAGCATCGCGCCGAGCATGCCGTGCTGTCTGGGCAGCGGCCCGATCGCGTCCCACTGCTTGTCGGTGATGCCCTCGGCGACGAACTCGGCGAACGACCCGTCCTCGTCGGGCACGCCCAGCGCGGCGTAGCGGGCGTCGAGGAGCCGCTGCGCCGAGCGTACGATGACCTGCAGCACCTCGCGGACCGACAGGTGGCGGGTGACGGCGAGCACCGCCGAGCTCACCGCCTGCAGGATCTCGTCTCGGTCGGGGGACACGGCTCCCAGCTTATGGTCCTAGGACGATGTGCCCATGCGGCGGCGGGCCCTCAGCCCGATGTACGCCGCCCGCCGCGTTTCTAGCGTCGGGAGCATGACGAACACCGCACTCATCACCGGCGCTTCCCGCGGCCTCGGCCTCGCCCTGGCGAGGTCGCTGGCAGGCGCGGGCTGGAACCTCGTCCTCACCGCCCGCGGCGCGGACGACCTCGAACGGGCCGCGGCCGAGCTGGGCGCGACCGCGATCCCCGGCGACGTGACCGAGCCCGAGCACGTTCAGCGGCTGGCCCAGGCGGTGCCCGAGCTGGACCTGCTGGTGAACAACGCCGGCGACCTCGGGGTCACGCCGGTGCCGCCGCTGGCTGGCTACCCGCTGGAGGCGTTCAGGGTGCTGCTGGAGACCAACGTGACCGCTCCGCTCGCCCTCGTCCAGGCCACACTGCCCGCCCTGCGCACGGCGCGCGGAGCCGTCGTCAACATCACCTCGGACGCCGCCACGGGCGCGTACGAGGGCTGGGGCGGCTACGGCGCCACCAAGGCCGCCCTGGAGCAGCTCTCCAACGTGCTGTCGGCCGAGGAGCCCGAGGTACGGGTCTGGTGGGTCGATCCGGGCGAGATGAACACCCGCATGCTCGCCGACGCCGTGGGCGCCGAGGAGGCCGCGGCCGCCGCGGACCCCGCCAAGGTGGCCGCGGCGCTGCACGACCTCGTCAAGGCCCGTCCGGCCAGCGGAAAAGTGAGCCTGCAATGAGTCTCGCGCTCGACTTCGCGCTGCCGCCCGGGCTGTCCGCGGGCGAGCCTCCCGAGGCGAGGGGGATGTCCAGGGACGCGGTACGCCTCATGGTCTCGCGCGGCGACCTGGAGCCCTCACACCACCACTTCAGCGACCTGCCTGGGCTGCTCGAACCCGGGGACCTGATCGTGGTGAACAACTCGGCGACCCTGCCCGCGGCCGTCCGGCTCGACCGGCTGTCGGTGCACTTCTCCACCGCCAGGGAGGACGGCACCTGGCTGGTCGAGCTGCGCCGCCGTACCGCCGCGGCCTCCGAGCCCTACGGCGGGGGCGAGCCGGGCGAGTGGCTCCCGCTGCCGGGGCGGGCCACGTTGCGGCTGATCGAGCGGGAGACGCCGCGGTTGTGGCGGGCCTCGCTCGACCGGGACGTGGAGGCGTACCTGCGGGTGCACGGGGTGCCGATCCGCTACTCGTACGTGAGCAGGGACTGGCCGATCGAGTCGTACCAGACCGTGTTCGCGACCGTGCCGGGGAGCGCGGAGATGCCGAGCGCCGCGCGGCCGTTCACCACGGAGCTGGTGACGGCGCTCGTGTCGCGCGGGGTCGGGATCGCGCCGATCACGCTGCACACGGGGGTGGCCTCGCCGGAGAAGGACGAGCCGCCCTACGCCGAGCGGTACGAGGTGCCGGCGACCACGGCGCGGCTGGTCAACCTGGCGCTCGAGAGCGGCAACCGGGTGGTGGCCGCGGGGACGACCGCCGTACGGGCTCTGGAGACGGCCGCGGGCGGGGACGGGCGGGTGGCCCCCGCGGCCGGCTGGACCCGGCACGTCGTCACCCCTGAGAGCGGCGTACGGGTCGTCACGGGGCTGATCACCGGGCTGCACGAGCCGCGCTCCAGCCACCTGCTGATGCTGACCGCGATAGCGGGCGAGAAAGCGCTGGCGCGGGCATACGAGGAGGCGCTACGGAACGGATATCTGTGGCACGAGTTCGGTGACACCCACCTGATTCTGAAGAAATAGTCTTTACATAGATTTTGCCGTCGTGATAGGAACAGCGGGCATTTAACGGGGGCTTTGTGCGTGTGCGTCCCCGTGCCCACTTCCTCACCGGAGACGTTTAATGCGTAATCTGACCAAGGTCGCGTCGCTGGCATTGCTGGCAGGCGCCCTGCTCGCCCCGGCTGTCCCCGCTTCCGCCACGACTGTCGCCGACGAACCGTTCTCGGTCTTCGACGTCAAAGTGAAGGCGTCGAAGACGGTCAAGCCCGGCGGCAAGATCAAGTACTCCATCGTCGCCACCAACAAGGGGCCCCACGAGGCTGACGCCTGGTTCGTCGGCGGCGCGTTCCCCAAGGGCGTCGACCTCAAGCGGATCATGTACTCCACGAGTGTCAAGGACACCGAGTGCGGTCTCGAAGGCCGTGCGTTCTTCTGCCTCCTGCCGGTGATCCTGGAGAAGGGTGACTCCATCACCATGACCTTCGAGGCCAAGGTGAAGAAGACCGCCACGGGCACCCAGCAGGCCACGCTCGGCGTGGTCTCCTACGACCTCCAGACCGGCATGGACAACATGAGCAAGGAAGAGCTGGAGCGGCTCGGCGTCCCCGAGCACGGCTACGCCAAGACGGTCAAGACCAAGGTCGTCCGCTAGCTCTGGAACGTTTCGGGCCGCGTCCCCGGGGACGCGGTCCACTGCGTTCACCAGACGTTCACCTGGGGCGCCGCGGCTCCGGGCGTTTACGGAATGTTCACCGCCACACCTGCGCCCGAATGCCCGACCTGCTTCGCGAGCATCGGGCCGGGCGCAGTACCGTGGCTCGATGTGGACCAGCGCACCCTCCTCATCACCCTGACCGGTCCCGACCGGCCAGGCGTTACTTCGCGTCTTTTCTCCGTTTTGTCCGGCTTTCCTGTGACAGTGGCAGACATCGAGCAGGTCGTCATCCGTGGTCGGCTCACGCTCGGCGTGCTCGTCGCGTACGCGGGCGGCCCCTCGACCGGCACCGGCACCACCCTCGGTGCCATGTGGACCGCCGTCGAGCGCGTGGCCGAGGACCTCGGCATGGAGGTGGAGCTCTCCACCGGCTCCCAGGCCAAGGAGCAGCGCCGCCGCGGCCGCCTGTCGGTCAGCGTGCTGGGCGCCACGCTCCAGCCCGCGGCCATCGCGGGCATCGCCGGGCGCATCGCCGCCGCCGGCGCGAACATCGACCGCATCGAACGCCTCGCCCAGTGGCCCGTCACCTGCATCGAGCTGTCCGTGTCCGGCGCCGACCCCGACTCCTTGCGGGTCGAGCTGGCGGCGGAGGCGGCGATCCAAGAGGTGGACGTGGCCGTCCAGCGCACCGGCCTGTCGCGGCGGGCCAAGCGGCTGATCGTCATGGACGTCGACTCGACGCTCATCCAGGGCGAGGTCATCGAGCTGCTCGCGGCCCACGCCGGCTGCCTGGACGAGGTGGCCAGGGTCACGGAGCAGGCCATGCGCGGCGAGCTGGACTTCGCCGAGTCCCTGCGGCGCCGGGTGGCGCTGCTCGAAGGGCTGCCCGCCGAGGTGTTCGAGGACGTCCGCAAGGAGGTCGTGCTCACGCCCGGCGCCCGCACGCTGGTGCGTACGCTGAAGCGGCTCGACTACCGCTTCGCCATCGTCAGCGGGGGGTTCACGCAGATCACCGACGGGCTGGTGGAGGAGCTCGGGATCGACTACTCGGCGGCGAACGTCCTCGAGGTCATCGACGGGCGGCTGACCGGCAAGGTCGTGGGCGAGATCGTGGACCGGCCCGGGAAGGCGCGGGCGCTGGAGAGGTTCGCGCGCGAGGCCGGCCTGCCGATCTCGCAGACCGTGGCCATCGGTGACGGCGCCAACGACCTGGACATGATCGCGGCCGCCGGGCTGGGCGTGGCCTTCAACGCCAAGCCCGTGGTGCGGCAGGCGGCCGACACGGCGGTCAACACGCCCTACCTGGACTCGATCCTCTACCTGCTGGGGATCTCCCGGGACGAGGTCGAGGCGGCCGACGCGGAGGACGGCGCACTGACGATGTGACCCCCTTGGTCAGCTCTCCTTGGGGTCCCAGTGCGTGACCAGGCGCCCCTCGCCCGGCCAGAGGTCCTCCCAGGCGGACTCCACCTCGATCACCGCGAACGCCCCAGGCCGGAAGACGTAGTCGCCTCCGGCCAGCCCCAGGGCCAGCTCGTGCACGCCCGGATTGTGCCCGCACAGCACCACGGTGCTCAGCTCGGGATCCGTCCGGCGGACCACCTCGAGCAGCTCCTCCGGGTACGCCTCGTAGATGTCCCGCTCGTAGCTGATCTCCACCTCGGGGAAGGCGATCTCGGCGGTGCGCTTGGTCCTGAGCGCCGGTGAGCAGAGCACGATGTCCGGGTTGAGCCCGGCCGTCCTGATCTCGTCGCCTGCCCGCTTGGCATCCCGCTCGCCCCGCCCGGTCAGCGGCCGTTCCCGATCGGCCAGCCCGGGGATGTGGTCGGCTTTCGCGTGCCGCAGCACAATCAAGGTCCGCACCAGATCACCCTGTCTTCGAGGCCCAGACGGCCAGCACGACGATCACGGCCAGGATGGCGAGCATCGCCAGCAGAATGAAACCCAGGGTCTTTCCGCCGCTGGGCTGCTTGTCACCTGTCACGCGCCCAGTTTCCCACCGAGGGGCCTCGCCTTCACTCCCGCCTTCGACCTCGGCCTCCCCGTACACGTCGCGCTGGACACCATCGCACCACGTCCAACCGCCACCACCGCCCGGACGCCCAGAGCTCCATCGGCAGTGGGAAGCCGGGGCCAAGGGGCGGAATCTGGAGCCGGGAAAGCGGGACGCCCGCCCCTACGCAGTGGGGCGGGCGTCTGGAAAATGTTCGCCGGGCTATGAGGCGACCGGGGCGTGCTCCCGGTTGTCGTTGTTGGCCGGTTCGGTCGTCACGGACCGCCGCTTCGACACCACGATGGCCCCCACCACCACGGCCACCGCCACCACCGTGACGGTGATGCGGATGGCCGGGTTGCCCGCGTACAGCACGACGGCCGGGGCGACCAGCAGCGCCACCAGGTTCATCACCTTGATCAGCGGGTTGATGGCAGGACCGGCGGTGTCCTTGAACGGGTCGCCGACCGTGTCGCCGATGACCGTGGCGGCGTGGGCATCCGAGCCCTTGCCGCCGTGGTGACCGTCCTCCACCAGCTTCTTGGCGTTGTCCCAGGCGCCACCCGAGTTCGCCAGGAAGACGGCCATCAGCGTGCCGCACGCGATGGCGCCGGCGAGATAGGCGCCCAGCGGCGCGTACCCGAGTGCGAACCCGACCGCGATCGGCGTCATGACCGCCAGCAGGCCGGGCGTGGCCAGCTCACGGAGCGAGTCGCGGGTGCAGATGTCCACGACGCGGCCGTACTCCGGCGTCTCCGAGCCGTCCATGATGCCCGGCTTGTTGCGGAACTGGTCGCGTACCTCGAAGACCACGCGCATCGCGGCCCGTCCGACCGCCATGATCGCGAGCCCTGCGAAGAGGAACACGACCGCGGCCCCGACGATCAGGCCCACCAGGACGTTCGGCTGGTCGACGCCGAGGGTGAAGGTGGAGAAGCCGCCGAGCGCGGACTTGATGTCCGCGGTCGCCTTGGCCAGCTCGCCCTCCACCGCGGTGCGGAAGGCGCCGAACAGCGCGGTCGCCGCCAGCACGGCCGTGGCGATGGCGATGCCCTTGGTGATGGCCTTGGTGGTGTTGCCGACGGCGTCCAGGCTGGTGAGCACGCGGGCGCCCTCGCCCTCGACGTCGCCCGACATCTCGGCGATGCCCTGGGCGTTGTCGGAGACCGGGCCGAACGTGTCCATGGACACGATGACGCCGACCGTGGTCAGCAGGCCGGTGCCGGCCAGGGCCACCGCGAACAGCGCGATCGTCACGTTCCCGAACCCGAGCAGGAACGCGCCGTAGACCGCGCCGCCGATGACCAGGGCGGAGTAGACGGCCGACTCCAGGCCGACGCTGATGCCGGACAGGATGACGGTGGCCGGGCCGGTGGCCGAGCTCTCGCCGATCTCGCGTACGGGGCGGCGGTTGGTCTCGGTGAAGTAGCCGGTCAGCAGCTGGATGGCGCTGGCCAGCACCAGGCCGATGAGCACCGCGCCGATGGCGATCAGCCGCGGGTCGGCGTCGGACTGCACGGTGCCGCCGGTCAGGCCGCCGAAGCTGCTGGGCAGGTACAGGTACGCGGCCCCGGCGACGAGCACCGCGGAGATCGCGGCCGAGATGAAGAAGCTGCGGTTGATCGCCGCCATGCCGCTGCGGTCGCTGTCGCGCATCCGGGTGACGAAGATGCCGATGATCGCCGTGATCACGCCGATCATCGGGACGATCAGGGGGAAGACCAGCCCCTGCTCGCCGAAGGCCACCTTGCCCAGGATGAGGCTGGCGACCAGCATGACCGCGTACGACTCGAACAGGTCGGCCGCCATGCCGGCGCAGTCACCGACGTTGTCGCCCACGTTGTCGGCGATGGTCGCGGCGTTACGCGGGTCGTCCTCCGGGATGCCCTGCTCGACCTTGCCGACCAGGTCGGCGCCGACGTCGGCGGCCTTGGTGAAGATGCCGCCGCCGACTCGCATGAACATCGCCAGCAGCGCCGCCCCGAACCCGAAGCCCTCGAGCACGCCCGGCGCGTTCCCCTGGTAGATGAAGACGACCACGGCCGCGCCGAACAGGCCGAGGCCCACGGTGAACATCCCGGCCACGCCGCCGGTACGGAACGCGATGCGCATGGCGCGCTTCTCTCCCGCTTCGTTGGCCGCGGCGGCGACACGGACATTTCCGCGGACGGCCAGCCACATGCCCATGAACCCGGTCAGCGCGGAGAACACCGCCCCGACCACGAAGAAGATCGAACGTCCTATTCGGACGTCCGTTTCCGCAGGTAGGAGGAGCAACAGGAAGGGAATCACGACGACGAAGATCGCCAACGTGCGGAACTGACGTGTGAGGTAGGCGGCGGCGCCTTCTTGTACGGCGCGCGCGATGTTCTGCATGCGCTCCGTGCCCTGGCCGGCGGACAGCACTTCGCGCACCAGGCCGCCGGCGACGGCTAGTGCGATCAGTGCGACCGCGGCGACCACGATCACGATGGTGAGATTGTTTCCACTCAGGGCCAGATTGGGCGCTGGCTCCAGTGCCAGCATGTGCCTGCTCATCGTTCTCCTCGGCAAGACCGGTCGTCCTGCCCGGGCGGTGCTGCAGTTTTCCTCGGCGGGTGTTGCGGCACCATCCGGGTTGTGGGTGCCGCTTCCGGTTGAATCGGCGTTCCGCCGGATCACCTTGGCCGGTGCCGGGAGTCTACGCAGGCACTCAACGGATATGAAGGCTCTCGAGGCGGCTAATTGTGTGCGCGTCTAGTAATCCCCTGACAGCGAGCCGGTTTGCGGCCTGGCAGGTGAAATTTCCCCCGGTTTACGGTCACGAAAACCTCTGAATACATCCTGACCGTAACCCTGGCGGCCCAGGACGACACGCCAGCCAACCATCAGGTGGCCACTGACCGACGTCAGCGGAGTCGCAGACCCGATGTCGAGCAAACCGCCGGCCGACCCCGGACAGACTGCCGGTCGCCCCTCCCACCGACCTGCACGATCCGCTGGCCCGTCATGACGTGGCGACACGTCTCCAGGCGGCAGGACGCTCAGCAAGTGAACGGATGCCCGAGGACCGCCTCTGGTCCGTTGGCCTGCCACGAGAGAAGACGCTACGTGCCGACAAACGTATGTTGACCATATCTTTAGTGATCAATTAATGTCTAGCAGGTTAAGGGGCCGAGCAAGCCGCTCCCACTCAGCGGAGCCGTCCGCGGACGCCGCCTGTAGGTGCCTCCGCGGGCCCCAGGCTTGTTTCGCCTCACTGATCGAGAGGCGGAGGCTCGTGTGTCGCTCACGCATCGAACGACCGATCTCGTAGGGATTCGGCTCGTCGAGCGAGGCGTGCCCGGCGCAAGGCCAGAACGGGCATCCCGGCACACGGCCACGCGTCTAGCAATTGGGGAAGTGCATGGCCAGTAGTGGTTTCACCTACGCCGGCCCCGAAGGTCTTGGGCATCTCAAGAAAGCGGGTCTGAGATCTCAAGACGCAGCCGACGATCTCTCGAAGATCCGCAGGACGTTCGTGGACCATGCGGAGGGCAGCGTGGACGCCTATGCCCTGGTCGCAGACGGCGCAGCGGAGCTCGCCAGCAGTTACAACGAATTCTTCCACGACCTGTCCGACTCCATGTACAGGCGGGCCAGCGCCCTGAAGAACAGTGGGAAGAACCTCAGGTACGCCTCGGAGAACTACGGCTGGGCCGACCAGCTCAAACCGCCCGCCGACCCGCCTTCTCGTCCGAACTACGGCGAACTGCCGGATCCGTGGACCGGATCCGTGATGTTCCACGCGACTCTGGACCTGCTGGGCATCTCCGACGACTACGAGCGCCGGCTCACCGAGATGCAGGAGGCATGCCTGCATACGGCGAGGCGGCTCCGCCAGCTGCAGCCCGAGGTCGACGCGGTCGAAGGTGAGGTCAGGAAGGCGCGATGGGGCGGAGACGCCGCCCAGACCTACCACGCGGCCTGGACGAGATACATCAATCCGGCTGGGGGGGAGAACGAGGCCCAGCCCTTGGAAATGTGGGCCAGGCGGTCGGACCAGGCCGCCGAGATTCTCGGCAACGCGGTTGAGGAGACCCAGAAGTACAAGGGCATCGTCAAGGCGACCCTTGAGGTGCTCGCAGTAATCGGCGCCCTCATGGTGGGCGCGATGGTGCTGAACCCGGCGGTACGGCTCTACCTCCGGAACCTGGCCACCCAGCTCCGGACCCACGCCGTGAGGGTGATCAAACTCCTGGCCGCCAGGCTCAAGCTGCTCGCCCGAGCGTTCGCGAAGTCCGTGGGCGGACGCAGGCCCGTGCTGGGTGAGTTCAACTTCAACGGCTTCGGCGTCGTCGGCGCGAACTACGTCAACTCCGCACTGGCGAACTGGGGCCGGGGCGTGGACGATCCCGCATCGATCTCCCCGAGTATGGCGGGCACCCTGTTGTTCCTGTTCGGCCTCGGTGGCTCTTTCGGGCTTCTGAAGCGGATCGGCGCGGTCACCAGGTTGGCCCAGAGTCATCCTCTGGCGTTCAACATGGCGGTGGAGCTGGGCATCAACGCCGGGGCCGCCACTGCCCTGAGCATGATGTTCGAGAAGAAGGGCTTCGACGCCGCGCTCAAGGACGGCCTCATCGTCGGAGGCACCAGCGCGGTTTTCGGCGCCGGATACTACGGACTTCTCCGTAACGGGACCGGCCTGAAGCACCTTGCCTGGCGCAAGGCGGACAAGTGGGGAGTGAAGAAACTCGGGCCCGCCGACCCGAGTCGCCCGATGTCGGCGACGAACGTCCGCTACGCCACCCCCAATGGGACCCGCCTCGCTCAGATGAAGGCCGACGGTTCGGATATCTATGTCCCGAAGAACAGCATCACCTACCGGGCAAGGCAGATCGGTCCGGTTAATGCCTTCCTGAACATGGACCCCTTCTGGAAGGGCCGTATCCTGGGTCTCCTCCCAGGGACGATCAACTACACCTTGGTCCCGCGAGGACAGAGCGAGGCCCCCGAACTCACGGTCCCCAACTACCGGAACTGGGACAACAATCCCCAGCCTCAGCCGCCGCAGTCCAGCGCCACGCCGCCGGTAGGCGCTACCACGCACACGGTGCGGTCCGGCGACACGCTGTGGGGGATCGCCGAGCGGGAGTACGGCGACGGACGTTACGCATCACTCCTCATGCAGGCCAACTGGCAGCTCGACGGAATCAACCAGGGCAATTTGTCACCCGGCGCACAGCTGATCATCCCGGAGCTCAGCAAAGACGGATGAGACCCCGTGAGCGAACGCAGAACGGCGCCTCACCGCCATACGCGTGAGGCGCCGTCCTCGTTCCGGGCACCCGGCGCGGTGAAGCCGCGCACGATGCGGGCCGAACGCATCGCCGACGCCTCTCCGACTCATGGGACGTTCTCGGAGACCCGGCGCAGGCCGGTCACCGGCGTGTTTGCCGAGTGCCGTCCTGAAACAGAAATTCTGCGTCGGCCGCCGGATCGAGATCCGGGAAGGCGTTCAACATCTTCTCTTCGACCTTCGACACGGCGTCACGCCGGGCGTCGCGGACGGCCGCCACTATCTCATCCGCCAGCACGTGACTGTCCAGCCGCATGGCACGGGGCTCGATGGTTATCTCGGAGACCTTTCCCTGCGCGTCGGCAACAGCCGTCACGTGCCCTGACGCGCTCGCGCCGGTGCCGGCCATCCCTTCCAACTCGCCGTACTTCGTCTCGATGAAGTCGTGCATTCCCCGCTCTTCGCGATCCGCACCGGCGACAGCGCCGTACATTTCCTCGACACGGCGGAGGATCGCGCTCACCGCCTGTCCGGCCCCGTCGTACGCCAGGCTCTCGCCGAGCGGTTTCGGCGTGACCTGGGGCAAGGAAACACCGTCCAGGATCTCCAGCGCCTGTTGCCAGGAGTCCCGCTGTGCCGCCTTGGCTACCAGGGTCACATCCTCGGCAAGGCGATCTGCGTCGCGTCGCATCACGCGCGGATCGAGGGTGAGCGAAACAATCGCACCGCCGGCGTCGGCCTTCGCCACCAGCAGCCCGTCGTCACTCCGGCCGACGCCGACGACCGCGCTGATCCGGGCCTGCGCTGCCAAGGGCTCCCGCATCATCTGCGTGGTCCTGCTCTGGATCGCGGCCAATATTTCGCGATCGTCATCCGCCCCAGAGGACATCGGTATTCGGCACCCCAGCGCTCATGCGTCCCGTTCGCCGTCAGTTTAGGGCATCCTTTACGCCCTGTCCCAATATCTGGAAGTTGGATTCTTACGCGATCTCGCTCCCCGACTTCCGGACACGCTACGCGCCTGCCATGACGAGGAGGTGGTCCGAAGGGTCGCCGCCAGTGGCTCCACCAGGCAAGCCACGCCCCCCTCACAACACCGGCACCCCCACCGACCACCACCCCGGGCGGCCCCTTCAGCGCCGTTACGGCGGCCCGCCACGCGCGGGTCAGCGGGCGTCTCTCTGGAGGTCCCAGCCATGTGCGACGGGCGGCGCCGGCTTGGCTCCGCCGTAGCAGTTGGAAAGGCTTTGCAGGGCTGAGCGCGGCAAAAAGCGGCGCCCAGCCCCGGCAAGCGAGGCGACCGGCTCAGCCCACGTGGCCGGCGGCGGGCCAGCTCATGCGGATGTTCGTGCCCTTCGGGCTCGGGAAGACCTCGACGTCGTCGGCCAGACCTTCGATGACCGCGATGCCGAAGCCCGACATGAACGAGTCAGAGAGCATGCCCAGATCGAGGGGCTGCTCTTGCTTGACCTCATCGCTGGGAGCGTGGTCGCTGACCGTGACTTCGAAACGCCCGGAGTCGTCACGCAGCTCGATGCGGATGGGCTCGCCCGGACAGTGGACGCGGTGCGCCTCGACTGCCCGGGAACATGCCTCACCCACGGCGAGCCTGACCTCGTCCAGCAGTGACTCCGCCACGCCGGTGCGGCGAGCTATCGCCGTCGCCACCAACCGTGCGGTCCGCACATGCGCGGGGAGAGCGCTGAACGTCAGCTCGACGGTAGCCATGCTACTTGTCTTTGCCGTGAGCTTCCTTGGCCTCGTCGACCGAAGCGTAGATCCCGAAGACCTTGGTCAGTCCGGTGATCCGGAAGATCTTGAGGATGCGCTCCTGCGTGCACACCAGCTCGAGCGAGCCGTCGTGTGCACGAACCCGCTTGAGCCCCCCGACCAGGACACCGAGGCCCGTGGAGTCGAGGAAGTCCACCTTCTCCATGTTGACGAGAAGGTGGAAGTTGCCCTTGTTGACCAGGTCAATGAGGAGCTCACGCAATCTCGGCGCCGTGTAGACATCGATCTCACCCTCGACCTCCACGATGGTGAGTCGGTCTTCGGTGCGGTGATCCAACTTCAGATCCACAGATCCTCCAGCGCCTCGCCTGCGAAACTACTCTCTTGGGCCTGGCAACCTGGAGCGTGGCCCCAGATCGTCCGACCCTGACGCGCGGCATTCAACCATGCGTCTGGCTTGTGTCTATACGAAATCACGATTCCCGGCGACTTTGCCCACAGATGCAAGACTGGAAACAGTGACTTCCTCCGCATCCTCCCCACAACAGGCAGGTCCACTCCTCCGCCACCTGCTTGGTGTTCCCGCACGTCATGAGCGCGTCACCCATGTGGAGCATGTTCCAGCACGTCAGGCCGGTCAAGCCGAATGGCCCAAATGGACGCCAGAAGTGCTTGTTACGCGCTTGGCGAACCGCGGGGTGACAGGACTCTGGCCCCACCAGTACGAGGCCGCCGACCTGGCATTTCGTGGCCGAAACGTGATCATTTCAACCGGCACGGCCTCGGGAAAGTCCCTGGCGTACCTGACCCCCGCGGTCGCCACCTGCCTCGACGGCGGCACGATCCTGTACCTCACGCCGACCAAGGCCCTGGCCGCCGACCAGCTGCGCAGCCTGCGCGAACTGCGCATCACCCAGCTGCGCGCCGCCTGTTTCGACGGCGACACGCCGTTCGAGGAACGTACGTGGGTGCGCCAGCACGCCAACTACGTCCTGACGAACCCGGACATGCTGCACCGGAGCGTCCTCCCTCGTCACGCCCAATGGTCGTCGTTCTTCCGCCGGTTGCGCCTGATCGTGGTGGACGAGTGCCACGGCTACCGCGGCGTCTTCGGCTCCCACGTCGCCCAGATCCTGCGCCGCCTGCGCCGCGTCTGCGCCCGGTACGGCTCGCGCCCCACGTTCCTGCTCGCGTCGGCGACGGCCAGCGAGCCGGGAGCGTTCGCGATGAGGCTGACGGGGCTTGAGATGGACGAGGTGACCGTGGACGCCTCGCCCAAGGGTGCGACCACCATCGCGCTGTGGGAGCCGCCTCTGACGGAGCTACGGGGCGAGGGAGGGGCACCTGTGCGGCGTACGGCTACGGCGGAGGCGGCGGATCTGCTGGCGGACCTCGTCCTGGCGGACGTCCGCACGCTCGCCTTCGTCCGCTCCCGCCGTGGCGCCGAGACGGTCGCCCTGACGGCCCGCGCCAAACTCGCCGACGTGGCCTTCTCCCTCTCGGCCCGGTTCCCGAGTACGCCGGCCACACCGACGCCTGCCACAACCGACGGGCCCCAGACGGCACCGACTCCGACGAACGCACCCGGCGCCACCCGGACGGCGGACGCTCCCGGCGACGTATCCGGTGCCACCCAGACAGTGGGCACCTCAACGCATGCGTCTGGCGCAGCCCAGACGACAAGCACAGGGGCAGCCGCAGCCGACGCAACCCGAACCACCAGCACAAGGGCAGCCGCAGCCGACGCGACTGAAACGACGAGCGCTTCCGCCGACCAGCCCGGCACGGCGCAACAGGGCGCCACCCGCCAGGACGGACGCGCCACGCGCCAGGACGGACGTGCCACTCGCCATGGAGGACGTGCCGCCGGCCAGACCGACGAAGCGAGCGGGCCGGTCGCGGAGAGCTCTCTCACCTGGGCGATCCCGGACTCCCCCACCCATCCGGACTGGGCCGACCTCCCCAACAAGATCGCCGCCTACCGGGCCGGCTACCTCGCGGAAGACCGCAGGCTCCTGGAGAAGGCTCTCCGCGCAGGCACGCTCATGGGCCTGGCCTCCACGAACGCCCTCGAGCTGGGCGTGGACGTCTCAGGCCTGGACGCCGTGCTGATCGCAGGCTGGCCGGGCACCCGCGCCTCGCTCTGGCAGCAGGCGGGCCGGGCGGGTCGCGACGGCCAGGACGCGCTCGCCGTGCTGATCGCCAGGGACGACCCCTTGGACACCTACCTCGTACACCACCCCCAGGCCCTGTTCGGCCAGCCCGTGGAGGCGATCGTCCTCGATCCCGACAACCCGTACGTGCTCGGCCCCCACCTCTGCGCCGCGGCCGCCGAGATCCCGCTGACCGACGACGACCTGCCCATCTTCGGCGACACCACCTCGACCGTCCTCGACGACCTGGTCGCCCAGGGGTTGCTCAGGAGGCGTCCCGCGGGCTGGTTCTGGACCAGGCGGGAGCGCGCCACCGACCTCGCCGACATCCGGGGCGGCGGAGGCGCCCCCATCCAGGTCGTGGAGTCGTCGACCGGCCGTCTCCTGGGCAGCGTGGACGAGCCGTCCGCCCACACCACGGTGCACACAGGCGCGGTCTACCTCCATCAGGGCGAGACATTCCTGGTGGAGCTCCTTGATCTGGAGGCCGGAGTGGCTCTGGTCTCGAGCGCCAACCCGGACTTCACGACGTTCGCTCGCGACATAACCGACATTTCCATCCTCGCCACCCAACGCTCCCACCCCCTGGGTACCGGCACCCTGCACTTCGGCGAGGTGGAGGTGACCCGGCAAGTGGTCTCGTACCTCAAGAGACGCCTCCAATCAGGCGAAATGCTCGGCGACGAGCCCCTCGACCTGCCGCCACGCACCCTCCGCACCCGCGCCGTCTGGTGGACGCTCCCCGCCTCGGCCGTGGCCCCCTCGCAGAGGCGGGCATCGATCTCGGCGGAGCCGCCCACGCCGCCGAGCACGCCTCCATCGGCCTGCTCCCCCTCTTCGCCACCTGCGACCGCTGGGACATCGGCGGCGTCTCCACCGAGCTCCACGCCGACACGGGCCTGCTCACGGTCTTCGTGTACGACGGCCACGAGGGCGGCGCGGGGTTCGCCGAACGCGGCTACGCCCGCGCGACGGACTGGCTGACCGCCACGCGCGAAGCCATAACGTCCTGCGAATGCGAACGCGGCTGCCCTTCCTGCATCCAGTCCCCGAAATGCGGCAACGGCAACAATCCCCTGGACAAACGAGGAGCTGTCCGCCTCCTCGACACGCTGCTGAACCCTCAATAAAGCCACTGTCGTGCTGCGTGTGCGCCAGCCACGGTCACACCCACCATCCGCTGAATCCATTTCATCAAGGCGCACAACCCGTCGCCCCGAAGCTTCAGATCCCTGCCTCACCTGCAGCGTCGCACGGTCACCCGAGAGGACACCACCCGTCTCACCCTCAGGCTCAGGACGACCGGCAACCACGCTCTACGCCCATGTCAGGGCCTTTCGATAAAGGCCCCGGGGCATAGCTGGACAAGATTCATCAGATGAAATCTAGCTCTCGCCACCCGTGTGCCGGCGACCGGCGTAAGCGCGTTCCTCGGCCGCTTCCTTGTTGCCATCGTCGGCGTTGTCATCGTCGGCGGACCAGAAATCGGCAGACCCCGGCTGTGGACGCTCCCAGAACCCGCTGTCCTCCATGGACCTGGGCGACGGCGGCAGGTAGTCGTCCCAGCGATCCTCGATCCGTACGGCGGGCCGGTCGGGGGAGGCATCCGACTCGGGAACGTCCGTGACCGCGGAACTGGGCAAGGCGATACGAACCGGAGCCTTACGGTTCTCCGCGACGCCTCGCACCTCCTCCGCCTCAGCCTGGAGCGGAAGCACGGCGGGCACTTCCTTGCGCTTCTGATCCAGAGCCGGCGACGGCGTCCGGTTCTGATCCAGAGCCGACGACGGCGCCCGGTCAGAATCCGCCGCGTCAGGACGCTCCGCTGACAACGGCTGCCGAGCCTGTGCCGACCGATCGGGGATGCGAGTCTTGGCGACCGCCAGGATCACAGCGGGCCGTCTCCGGGGCGCCGCTGTGGCGGCAGTAACGCTGTCGCTCCCCTGCTTGACCTGCGCCCCGCCGGGCGACGGCACAGTCGCGGCGGCAGCGGTCGCACCGGGCGCGGAGCCGCCTGCCGCGACCGCGGCGAGCGCGCGCCGCCGCGCCCAGGCTCCCGCGTGGGCGCCGACCAGCAACAGGAGAATGCCCGCCGCGACGTAGACGCCGTACTGGCCGAGGTTCCCGATCGGCGACTCGCCCGACTGTGCCGTCGCGTCAACGGGCTGCGCGGGAGCGAACTGCGTGCCGTTCTTCGTATCGGCTGGTGTGAGACCTCCCGTCGCGTCTGCGGTCGGGATCGGGAGGTTGCCGTTGGGGTCGGTGTCGGGTATCGCCGGCAGCTTGGTGGCCGGTCTCTTATGAGTCGTCGGCCTGCTCGTCGGCAGGGTCTGCCTCTTGGCCGGGAGGGTGGGCAGCGGATCGACGTTCTTGGTGGTCTTGGGCGTCCGGGCATCGGCGGTCTTCCTGGGTTTCCGCGCCGCCGGGAAGGCGACGTACGCGGCGGCCGAATTGCCCGATCCGATCGAGCCGCCGTCGCCGTCACCCCTGAACGCCTTGACCGCGAACCCCACCTTCTGCCCCTTGGCCTTGGTCGGCACGGACAGTGCCGCCTGGCACGAGGATCCGGAGCACGCGCTGTCTACGGGCAGCCTCCCCACGATGCCGGACTGGCTGTTGGAGACCTCGTAAGACTGCAGGTCGGGCTCCGAGCCCTTGGTCCAGGTCACGAGGACCTTGGCGGTGCCCTGCTTGGTGGCCTTCACGTTGCCCGGCACCTCGGGCGGCCGCTGCAGCTTGAACGTGCTGGTCGCGTACGTGGTGCTGGTGATCTCTCCCTTGAGGGTCACGGTGAAGGTGCCGTTGGGGGCGCTGCCGGCGTCGAACGTGCCGGAGATCGTCTGGTTCGCTCCGCCCCCGGCGACCTTCTGACTGGGCATGGAGGGGCCTTGGACGTACAGGCCCACGTTCAGCTGCATCACGCCCGTATGCGCGGAAACGGTCACAGGCGAGTTCGAAACCACCTGACCATCGGAGGGCGAGGTGATCTGCCCGTCGGCACGCAACGTCACCGCGGCAGCCTGAGCGGATCCGCCGAGTGCGATGGACCCCGCCACGATGACTCCTGCGGCCATCACTCTGCCGACTACCGTCACGACGCTTCCTCCATCGAGAGCCTCGCGCCGCCTGACCGCCTTGGGGCGTTCACGCGACGACCGGAAGTGCAGTCCGCCCGGCCGATACGGTCACCGACCGCCCCCGGATCCGCACCCTAGCGACTTCGTCCCGGCTCTCCCAGATGTCCTGTCGCATACGGCATGGACTGAGGGTAAGCGGAACCTTACGGGACATATACAACTCTTGACACCACGTCTAAGTAGTCGTGACTGGATCGCGACCTAACCCTGTAAGCCTCAACCACCACATCGCTTTTTGCACACCATTCGAGGCATATGTCGGGTTAGCCATGGCCAGCGGATTGTGGGAGCGAGCACCTCGGCGGTGCATTTTGTCCATCTACACTCCTGCCCGTGACTGGAAGTGGACGTGGTGGCTCCTTCTATGACGTGCCTCAGGTCTTCGAGCGGTATCTCGAGCACCGGCACAGCGGCGTCCCCAGCCCCAACCACGTGATGGAGGAAACCGGCTCTCCTGGAGGAGTTGGGTAAGGTCGCGGGGCTTCGGGTGCTGGATCTCGGGTGCGGCGACGCGGCCATCGGACAAGTCCTGTTGAACGCCAGTTGCCGGAGTTACTTGGGGATGAGTGCTCTTCTGCTTTGGGGCCGCTACGCCGTGCCCGGTGATTCCTCGTAGCTTTCAGCGCCGCGGCGCGCGGCTTGGGCGGTTACTCGATCACGGTGTTGTCACTGCTGGGCCGGCGCGGGCTCTGCCTGTCAGCGTGCGTTTGCCTAACAACGGCAGCGAGATCGGCAATGCGGTCCAGACATCGGCGATCTCGTTGGTGATTTGGCATCGGGTGAGCTCGACGCCGTTCTGCGTGGCGAGGGCGGCGGCCCTGGCGCATGCGTCCGCTGGGTTGATCATCGCTAGCTTGGCCGCTGCCAGGGCGCTGAGGTCGGCGGCGCTGTTCACCCGGTGGGACGCCACGCGTACCGAGCCCACCGTGGCGAACGCGGTCGCTACGGTCATCAGGAGGCCCATGAGGGCCACGCCCCAGATCGTGGCTGAGCCTCTTTCCTTGAGATTGATCGGTGCCCCCCCTCTCCTGGGTCTCGTTTCTTCATGGCCCGCCGCCATACGCCAGCGCGCCGCCTCTCTCCTCACACGGCGGCGGCCTCGGGCCGCCCTGCCTGGCGCCAGCGGGCACCGGCGCCTTCGCAGCCGCAACACGCCGCGTGCCGTGGCCGGCCGCGTCGCACGGTGTGCGATGCCGCAGCCAAGCTGTGCTCCCGCAGCACCAGCTGGACGAGCGCACTGCATCAGCACCTCTAAGTGCGAGCGCCCTGCATCACCGCCCCTCTCACGACAAAACGCTCTGCACCACCACCCTCAGAGCGAACGGACTGCACCACTTCCCCGCTCTAATCGGGTTTTGGGGCTCGGTAGCTCTAAGGGGGAGATCCGGGCTCGGTGTCGGCTGTGGCTGTGGCGGATATGCGGACCGCCGGCAGGGACTGGGCCCAGGGCGGTCGTACTTCTACCGTGATCTCAACTCTTGTGGTCTCCGTTTCGCGGGTTACGGTCACCTGTGCGTCCGCGCGGCTGGCTGAGCGGGCTCGCGCGCTGACCTGCTCCATTGGCTCCCCTCTGGCCGCGGCCCGCGCTGCCGCACGGGCCGCGTCCACGCATTCGAACTGGGCGCCGACGGCTTGGATGGCCCACAATGCGGCTGCCAGGACGACCATGAGCGCGGGCAGCATCGCGGCGGTCTCGGCCGTGACCGACCCCCGCGATGCCGACCGCTTCTCACCCATGGAGGTCCGTGGGTGGCGGAGGGTCATCCGGTGGCGGTGTTGAGTGCTCGATCGATGAGTGATGACAACATTTCCTGGACCTCTGGGCTGCTCACGACCTTGAACAGGAGCGCGGCGAAGGCACAGGCCGCGATGGTGCCCACCGCGTATTCAGCCGTCGACATGCCTCGCTGCCGGTTGATGGCCGCATGGTGGAGCCATTTGTTGCTGCGCGCGTGGCTGGGGCCGGACGGAGCGATCGTGGGCGATGCATCTCGTGCGCTGGATGGTGAGGTGATCACCTTTGGCGACTTGGTGGCTGGGTTTGCGGATTCTGCCGTGTTGGGCGGTGCTGCCGGGTTGTTTCGAGGCTCGTGGCTGCGACTCTGAGGGATCTTGCCGGTTGTCTCTCTGCCTGGCGTGGTGTGGGGGCTCTGTTTCGAGGCGGCTTTGATGTCGTCTGGCGTGGTGGCGGGACTGTGCATCGTGCCTCCAGGTGGTGCTCGGAGCCGGGGCCTTGTCCGGCGGGATCCCTAGGTTGGCCGAAGCGGGGTGGTGGCCGCCGGACCGAGCGGCGTTCTGTGGAGGACGTTGGGTTTTCCACAATCAGGGGTGAGCAGCCAGGCGGGCGCGGCGTGGAGCAGGATCGTGCTCGGCGGAGCGATCAACGTGTACCGCCGAGCCGCCTGGTTCAGCAGGAGGAATCCCAGCTCAGGCCATACGCATGCGCTGAATCCTGGCAGCCTTCATAAGCGGTTTTTTCGTCGTGCACGTGACTGGCGCTTGGGTTGGTTGCGTTTCGTGGTCGGCTGGCCGGACTGCTGGCGGGAAGGGTTCTCGGCCGCGGCCTGGACCCCATTTCGCCGTAATGCCAGAACACGTTGCTGGTCTGCGCAGGCCCTACGTCGTGTCCATTAAGGAACAGGCGGCAGCTCTCATCCGGCGACGGTTCGCAGGCCGGCGAAGGGTCAAAGTCGTCCAGCGCGGCCTCGTAGCAGAACCAAAAGCGCCCACGCCTGCTGCGAGCAGCGCGAGCGTCGGCACAAGACTGGTGATCAGGGACGTGATGGTCATGCCGCTTCTGGGCATTCTCCGCCTCCCAGCTGGCTCGTTGAGCGGACGCAAGTGTGCGATGCGCCCGTCGGGAGGGGTCCCGGCCCTGCCTTGCTCACCGCCCTGCCATGCTGGGTCACGGCTTGCTGCATGCCACGATCGCACCTTGCCACGCGCGTGCGCGCTCACCCCGAGGCGTCGAATCCCACTGTCTGGTCCCGCGCTGTGTGACGAGCTTCCCAACTACATCAAGCTGGCCCGGCACGGCCGGGCGGAACGCCGCGGGACTGATCTTGAAGTGGGATCATGCTTGGGTAGCCCGCCACTCGCCCCCTCGCCCGCCCGCGACCGCCCCCGGATTGTGGTGGTCGTGTCACGCTGCACCGCCGCCGCCCGCCATCGGCAGCCGAGGCGGCTCGGAGTGCCCTCTCCGGGTGATCCGTCGCCGTCGCCCAAGCCTGTGGATTTATGGGATGACGATTGTGGCGGCCAGGCCGGCTATTACCGGAATGATGCCCACCAGGACGAATGCCGGTAGGAAGCACAGGCCCAAGGGGGCCACTGCTTTGACGCCGACGCTTCTGGCCGCGGCCACGGAGGCGGCTCTGGCGGCTTCGCGGGCGTCGTCGGCGAGGCGGGTCAGGACGTCCGCCACCGGGGCGCCGCTTTGAGCAGCCCGGCTCATGGCTCGTGCGAGCTGGGCCGTGGCCGGGTCCTTGGCGAGGGCGCCCCAAGTGGGTTCGGGGTCGGCGCCGAGACGTAGCTGGGTGCTGACCCACTTCAACCGCTGGCCGAGCGGGCCGCCGATCGCGTCGGCGGCCATGTCGGTGGCGGCGCTCACCGGGCGGCCGGCCAGGAGGCATGCGGTCATCAGATCGGCGGCGAACGGCAGGTCGGCCGCGATTCGCCGGCGCTCGTGGTGAGGCCGCTGGGGTTGCTTCTTGTGGAGGAAGATCGCGACCGCTGGAGTGGTCAGGATGCCTGCGAGGGTTCCGATGACGCCGCCGATCAGAAGGGCGAGGATCAGCCCTGTGCAGCCGGCGATGATGATCGTCTTGCGGGTGATGCGGGGTGGAGGGAGATCCAGCGAGGTCGGGTGAGGTGGCTCTTCGTTCCTGATGTGCGCTCGTTGGTTTTCGGGGCGCAGTCCGTTTGGCGGGCGTAGTCGGGACAGGCGTTCTGTGGGGGTTAGTGGTGAGCACCACAGCCAGGTGGCCGTGCCGGCGAGCAACGCGGACAACAGCTGGAGCATCGGCCAGGTCCAATCAAGATCGGTATGTGACTCGGCTGTGGGTCAGGCTTGTGCCTGAGCTGCCATGCGGTTGGTCCACCACAGGCCGCAGGCGTCCAGGGCGATGCCCGCTACCAGGCACATGAGGCCGGGCAGGCTGCCGAACAGGAAGTCCAGGGGGTGCATGTTCAGGGCCGCGGCCATCACAAGGCCGAGGCCTGGGAGGACGGCGAGGAGTCTGGCCGTGGTGCGGGGGCCTGCCAGCTGGGCGGCGACGTCCTGGCGGTGGGCTTGGGCTGTGCGTAACGTGCTACCGACCCGCTCGACCAGCGTGGCCAGGCCCGCGCCCACCGTGACGCCTACCTCCCAGCAGGCTGCCAGTTGGTGTAGGCCCTCGCCTCCTTGGGGTGGCACTGACGAGATCAGGGCCGCGGAGACGTCGCCGCCGTCCCTTGCCGCCGCGATGACGGGGCGCAGGGCTTCCGGGGTCGGGAGGTCCACTGCGGCTATCGCCCTGGTCAATGCCTCGCCGGGGGTACGGCCGGCCGAGAGCTCCGCCGACAATGCCTGGCATAGCTCTATTGACGCCCGGCGCCAGGACTCTGCGCGGCGCGCCGGGGTCGGACGGGTGAACAGCCTGCTCAGGGAGCTCCATTGGGGCTTCTGCCCGCCCACGGTCAGTTTGGCCAGGCGGGTTGTGGGGGTGTCAGGGGCTGTCCACAACCACACGACGCAGGCTGTGGACAGCGCGGCTACAAGGGCGGCAGTCATCGCGCCGCCTCCGACATGCACAACGCGGTTTCCAGGGCGCCAGTCATCGCCCCGCCTTCGAAGTGGATGAGGCACTGTAGCTGGCCGACCGGGTAATCCTGATCGGCGTGGTGGTGGTGCCCGATGGGAGGTGTTTCAAGGACGCCCTGGTCTCGCCGAGGTGCCGCCTAGGCATCGGCGCCCAAAGGAGGGCGCCACGGTGGGTGTCCGGTCCAGTCGGCGCGCGGAGGGCGGTGTCTGGTCCAGTCGGCGCACGGAGGACGGTGCCTGGACCAGTCGGCGCCCCAAGGACGGTGTCCGGTTCAGGTGAGGCCCCGTGCTCCGGCTCGGCTGCGTGAGGCTTCATGGGTGTGCTCTTTGCGACAGGGCCTCGTAGCCCGGGCCGGGGCGGGAGTTTCCCTGTGTGTCGAAGGTCAGGGCGGGGATGGACTCGACGAAGCCGGTCGACGTTCTGGAGAGCAGGCAGATCTCGGCTATACGCCTTCGGCCGTCCGGGCGGCCGCGGGTCAGGTGGATGACCGCGTCGAGAGCCGCGGCCAGTTGGCTGTGCACGGCTTCCCTGGTCAGGCCCGCCGCGCAGCCCAGTGCCTCCAGGCGAGGTGGCACGTCGGCAGCGGTGTTCGCGTGAAGTGTGCCGCAGCCGCCCTCGTGGCCCGTGTTGAGCGCGGCCAGCAGGTCGACCACCTCGCTGCCTCTCACCTCTCCCACCACCAGGCGGTCCGGGCGCATACGCAGCGCTTGGCGTACCAGGTCACGGAGGCCCACGCCGCCCGCGCCCTCCAGGTTCGCCGGGCGGGTTTCCAGGCGGACCACGTGGGGGTGGAGGGGGCGCAGCTCGGCGGAGTCCTCCACCAGGAGGAGGCGCTCTGCCGGGTCGGCCAGCGACAGCAACGCCGACAGGAGCGTGGTCTTGCCCGTGCCGGTGCCGCCCGTCACCAGGAACGCCAGCCTGGCCGTGACCATGGCGGTCAGCACTTCAATCGCGGACGGGGTGACTGTCCCTGCCGACACCAGGTCTTCCAGGGTGAACGTGCGGCGCGGCGGCAGGCGCAGCGACACGCAGGTGCCGCCCGACGCCACCGGCGGGAGCACGGCGTGCAGGCGGACGCCTCCCGCGAGCCTGGCGTCGACGTACGGGGAGGCGTCGTCCAGTCTCCTGCCGGCGGCGGCCGCGAGGCGCTGGGCCAGCCTGCGCACGGCTCCGTCGTCCGTGAAGGCGACCTGGGTGCGGCGTAGGCCGCCGCCGTCGTCTATCCACACCTCGCGTGGTCCGTTGACCAGGACGTCTGTCACGTCCGGCCGGGCCAGGAGCGGCTCCAGCGGGCCCGCGCCCATCAGATCGGCGCAGAGGGCTCTGGCCACCGCGAGGATCTCCGCGTCGCCGTACACGGATTTCTCGGCTCTCAAGGCCACTGCCACCTGGGCGGCGCTGGGCTCCACACCCGCCCGGGCCAGGCGGACACGAACCGCTTCCACCAGCTCCGGCGAGACGGCTCCTTGGGATGAGGGCAGGGTGGTCATGCCGGGAGAAGCTCTCGTAGGAGGCCGGCGCAGAAGGCGCCCAGCACGGTGCGGGGGCCCAGTCTGGGCAGCTCGCCACGGTTGAGAGTGGCGGTGAGCCTTGGCTGGTCCGGCAGGGTGCCGGTGGACGGGATGCCCAGCGAGCCCGCGGCGGTGTCGTCGTCCAGGACTCCTGGCCTGAGCACCGCACGGATGTCAGAGGTGTGTTTGCGTGTTTCGCCCAGCACCTGGACGGTCGACAGGATGCCGCGTACGTCCGCCGTGGCCACGACCAACGCGGTTTTCGCCCTGGTGAGAGCCTCGATCGCGGCGGCGTCCAGATGGCGTGGGAGGTCGACCACGATCAGGTCGAAGCCTCGCTGGCCTGCCTCCAGGACTGAACGCATGGCCTGGGCCGGGATCGCCGCAATGTCGCCCCTCTGGAACGAGAGGACCGCCAGGTCACCGAACGACGGCAGGGCCGCCTGCAGCGCGCTGGAGTTGATCCGGCCCTCGCGGGCCACCAGATCTCCCCAGCGCGCGCCCGCTGCCTCCTCCTGGCCCAGCAGCGCGTCGATGCCGCCGCCCAGCGGGTCGGCGTCCACCAGGAGGGTGCGGAGGTGGTCACCCGAGGCGCGCAGGGCCAGGCAGGCCGACAGGACGCTTGCGCCAGCCCCGCCGCGGCCGCCGATCACGCAGATCACGGACCCGGAGCGGGGGTCGGGCTCCATGGCGTCCGCGAACCGCTGCACCAGATGGCGCTCGTCGTCGGGGAGCGCCACGACGGCCTGGGCTCCGACCGCCACGCATTTTCGCCAGGTGTCGGGGTCTTCGGCGGCCCGGGTGACGAGGAGGACCTGGTCTCGGGTGGGCGGTGAGGTGGCGGCCACGGCGTCTGCTTGGTCGGCGCCCACCGCGACCAGCGGGGCCAGGTTCCAGAACGGGCGGGCGTGGGCCGGGACGTGCGCCACGTCAAGTTGGGCGCCTGCTGCGGCCGCTATGCGGACGAGGTCGTCGAGCAGGGCGTGATCTTCGGTGATGACGAGCGGACGGTGCATTGCCGGCTCCCTGGTGGGGTGGGGTTGGGAGGCCAACGTTGCTGGAGGTGGTGGAGGCGGTGAGAGGGTGAACGGGGTTCTGGGGATTGTGGGTGGATGGTGGGGTGCCGCTGTGGATAACCGCGCTTGCCGGTCCGAGGGGCCGAGGAACGCCATGTGCTTTGAGGCCGACCGATGAGCTACTGGCCGGGCGCCGCTGCGATGGGTGCCGCAGTGGCCGGGAGCGATGGCGCAGCGCCACTGTGGTCCTGCCGCAGTAGCCGGGTGCAATGGCGGGGCGGGTCGTGCTGGAGTGGCCGGGCGCCGCTACGGCGAAGGGTGCGGCCGGCTCGAGGGCGGCTTGGAGGAAAGGCCGAGGGGGGGCGGAAATGGGGCGACCCCCGCCGGGGGGGAGAGCGGGGGTCGCCGATCGGTCCGGCTCCGGGGGGGTAGAGCCGGTCCCGTTTCAGAAGAAAGCTTTCATCACTTCACCAGAGCCTGGCAAGGGACTGGCAAAGCTTCCCCGTGCACAGTCGCTCCAGTTTCGGGCGATACCAACGTATGCTGCCCGATCGACTCGAGTTTCGTCGAGGAGCAATCTCGCATTTTCGCCAAGTTTTTTGTCCCTGCCATAACGATCACATAAAGGAGATCACTCTCCGTGATCGTCACAGGTTGATAACCAGATGGCCGGAGGTGCTGGAGGAGGCATATGCCGGGCCTGGCCTCATAGGCGGGTAAAGGTCTTGCTCTGAGGGGTTCCCATCAGGCCGGATCCGGCATAGAAAGGAGTCACGGACCCCTTGTCCGGGTGCATCAGCCGGGCACCCACGCGCGACCAGCCGCGGGAGGCGCGTCGTGACGGGCTTGACCCGCTCCGACGAATAGAGGTGCACGCTTGGTAACCCGGCGTGATGCACCGGCAGACGGCGTCTCTTGACTGAGACGCCGTCAGCTATGTCAGCACCCCGCCCGCCGAGCACCCCGCCCGCCGAGCGCTCAGCCCCTCTGCATGGCCTCGCAGATGGCGGTCGTCTCGCGTACCCCGAGGGTTACCGCGGAGGCACACTGTTGTACCCACTGCGCGACGCCCTCCGGCGTCCCGCTCAGGTACGCCCGCAACCCATCGGCATAGGCCCCCTCCAGGTGCCCTACCTCTACGGCCACCAGCGACTTCGGGTCCAGCCCGTACTCGACCAGGGTCAGCCGCTCAGCCGCACGCGCCACGATCCCGTCGGCCGTGCCGAAGGGCCGCAGCACGGCCAGCTCGGCGTGCACCACGGCGGCCAGCACGATCGCGGGCGCCTTGGCGGCCCCCTCCAGCAGGCCGAACAGCCCGTCCATGCGTGCCGCCGCCGCAGCGGCCCCTGGCGCGGGGCCCAGGCCGAGCGGATCCGGCGCGTCGAAGGACGCCGAGCGCGGACGGCCCAGGGAAGAGTGCGGCGCGAGACCGGCGGCCGCCACCGCGTGCAGGCGGGCGAGCACCTGCCTGGGCGCCGTACGCCAGGTCGAGCCCATCCGGCCCATCTCCGCCGACGCGCGCAGCGCCCCCTGGACCAGCGGGTCGCGGACCTCGTCCCGGCGCAGGGCGTCGAGGGACACGTCCACGCCCTCCAGACAGGCCGACGCACGGGCGCCGCGCAGGGACGACTCCGCGGACACCGCCGGGCTGGCCCGGCGCAGGACGCGGTGGCGATACAGCCTGTCGACGGCCTGCCGCGCCGAGTCCACGGCCTCGGCCACGCCGGACAACTCCGCGATGACAGCCAATGGGTCACTCACGGGAACCGACCCTACCCGCGGGTACGGCCCGACCGTACCAGCGTCCCGACAGCCGCGGCGAGGCCGGTAAAGCCCGCCAATCGAATATCCGCAAGCCTTTATGGGTCCCCTCCCGATTTCGGGATGACAACATTTCAATAGCGTTCGTTAGGCGACCTGATAAGCAGGGCCCCTCGGTACGGACCTGTCTAGACCTCTTGTGTGTGGAGCCTGTGAGCTGGTGAAGTGGGACACGACGTATCCAATCTGGCCATAGAAGGAGCACGAGGTGGCCTCGGAGACCCCTGGCAACGAGACCCAGGCGCTGTCCAACCTGCTGCAGGAGAACCGCCGGTTCGCACCGCCGGCTGACCTGGCGGCGGCCGCGAACGTGACCGCCGCCGCATATGACGAGGCCGCCGCCGACCGTCTCGCTTTCTGGGAGCGCGCAGCCGAGCGGCTGACCTGGGCCAAACGGTGGGAGAAGACGCTCGAGTGGAACCCCCCGTTCGCCAAGTGGTTCATCGGCGGCGAGCTCAACGTGGCCTACAACTGCGTCGACCGCCACGTCGAAGAGGGCCGCGGCGACAAGGTCGCCTACTACTGGGAGGGCGAGCCCGAGGGTGACACCCGTACCCTCACCTACCACGACCTCAAGCGCGAGGTCAGCAAGGCCGCCAACGCCCTCCAGGAGCTCGGCGTCGCCAAGGGCGACCGCGTGGCCATCTACATGCCGATGATCCCCGAGCTGCCGATCGCGATGCTGGCCTGCGCCCGCATCGGGGCGATCCACTCGGTGGTGTTCGGCGGGTTCTCGGCCTCGGCGCTGAAGAGCCGGATCGACGACGCCGACGCCAAGCTCGTCATCACCGCCGACGGCGGCTACCGCCGGGGCAACCCGTCGGCGCTCAAGCCCACGGTGGATGCGGCCGTCGCCGAGTGTCCCCAGGTCGAGCACGTCCTCGTGGTACGCCGCACCGGCCAGGACGTGGCCACCGGCGACAAGGACGTGTGGTGGCACGACGTGGTCGACCGGCAGAGCGACCAGCACACCGCCGAGCCCCACGACGCCGAGGACCCGCTGTACATCCTCTACACCAGCGGCACCACCGGAAAGCCCAAGGGCATCCTGCACACCACCGGCGGCTATCTGACGCAGACCGCCTGGACCCACAACGCGGTCTTCGACCTCAAGCCCGAGACCGACATCTACTGGTGCACTGCCGACATCGGCTGGGTGACGGGCCACTCCTACATCGTGTACGGCCCCCTGGCCAACGGCGCCACGAGCGTCATCTACGAGGGCACCCCCGACACCCCGCACCGTGGCAGGTTCTGGGAGATCGTGCAGAAGTACAAGATCACGATCCTCTACACGGCGCCCACGGCGATCAGGACGTTCATGAAGTGGGGGGACGACATCCCCGCCAAGTTCGACATGTCCAGCCTGCGCATCCTGGGCTCCGTCGGCGAGCCGATCAACCCCGAGGCGTACGTCTGGTACCGCGAGCACATCGGCCACGACCGCTGCCCCGTGGTCGACACGTGGTGGCAGACGGAGACGGGCGCCATCATGATCAGCCCCCTCCCGGGCGTCACCGCGGGCAAGCCGGGCGCCGCGATGCGCCCGCTCCCGGGCATCACTGCGGACGTGGTCGACGACCAGGGCAACAGCGTCCCCGACGGAGGCGGCGGCTTCCTCGTGGTCCGCGACCCGTGGCCGTCGATGCTGCGCACGATCTGGGGCGACGACCAGCGCTACATCGACACGTACTGGAGCAGGTTCGAGGGGATGTACTTCCCCGGCGACGGCGCCAAGAAGGACGAGGACGGCGACCTGTGGCTGCTCGGCCGCGTGGACGACGTCATGCTCGTCTCCGGCCACAACATCTCCACCACGGAGGTGGAGAGCGCCCTGGTCAGCCACCCGAAGGTGGCCGAGGCGGCCGTGGTCGGCGCGACCGACCCGGTGACGGGCCAGGCGATCGTGTCGTTCGTGATCCTGCGCGGCTCGGCGGAGGAGAGCGACGACATCGCCGCCGACCTGCGCAACCACGTGGCCAAGACCCTGGGCCCGATCGCCAAGCCGCGCCAGATCCTGGTCGTGCCCGAGCTGCCCAAGACCCGCTCCGGCAAGATCATGCGCCGCCTCCTGCGCGACGTGGCGGAGAACCGCAGCATCGGCGACGTCACCACCCTGGCCGACAGTACGGTGATGAACCTGATCTCGGAGAAGCTCCCGTCGGCGAAGTCCGAGGACTGATCCCCACACAAAGGGCGTATGTCCCCATATAGGGATATGCGCCCTTTGTGGGGTCAAGGCGGAACTGGTCCACGGCGAGCTGGCGAACGTCCGCAAGGCCGCACTCCCGATCATCGCGTCCCTGTCCGGAATGGTGGTGCCCGCCATCGCCTACCTGCTGGTCAGCTGGGGTGAGCACGGCGCCGTCTTCTACACGAGCCACGTGGACGTCCTCATGCTGCTCCTGGGCGCCGCCCTGCTGGCCGCGTACGCACTGCTGCCGCACCAGAAGCTCACCCTCGTGCCGCTGGGCGTGGCCGCCTGGTACGCCGTCGAGGCCGGCGGGGTGCACGCCACCGTGGTGGGAGTGGCACTGGGCCTGCTGACCCGTACGACCGCGAACGCCGAGGCGGCCGACCACTACTTCCGGCCGATTTCGGCTGGTCTGGCGGTGCCCGTGTTCGCGTTCCTGTCGGCGGGGGTGAAGCTGGACGGATCCAGCCTGGGCGCTATCTTGTCCGATCGGGTAGTTCTGGGAGTGATAGCGGGACTCGTGCTCGGTAAGTTCGGCGGCGCCTGGCTGTCGGTGCGGCTCGGCCTGGCGAAACTGTCGGAAGAGCTCCATTGGCGGGACATAACGGCGGTGTCGTTGCTGGCCGGGATCGGGTTCACGGTTTCACTGCTGATCGGCGACCTGGCGTACGGTGACGACCGGCAGCGAGCCGAAGCCGTCACCACCGGGGTCCTCGCGGCCAGCGTCATCGCGTCGATCCTGGCGGCGGTGCTGCTTCACGTGAGGGTGCGCAAGCATCGCATTGCGCTGGATGATGTTTGACACGGCCACCAGGCCTCGATAGGAGACGTTCATGCCGCAGACTCCCGAGGAAGAATCCCTGGGCTCGCTGGTCGCCCAGGCGAGCAGTCACATCTCGTCCCTGGTCCGCTCGGAGATCGAGCTCGCCAAGGCCGAGTTCAGGTTCGACGCCAAGCGGGTCGGGACGGCAGTCGGGGCCTTCGCCGCCGCCGCCTTCATGGCGCACCTGTGCCTGATCCTCGCCTCTTTCGCGGGCGCCTACGCGCTGGCCCTCGTGATGCCGATCTGGCTGGCCTTCCTCATCGTGACGGTGATCTACCTGCTGCTGGCAGGTGCAGGGGTGTTCTACGGGATCAGACGGCTCAAGGGATTGGCCGGGATGAAGCGCACCGCCAGATCGATCAAGGGGCTCAAGGAGATCGCCACGCCCGAGGACGAGACGCTTCCCGCGGTCCGCCCCAATCGCGAGCCGGTGACACGCGATGGCACCTGACGAGTCGGTCGTCCAGATCGAGGGGCCCTGGACACACCGCGCGGTCCACGCCGGCGGCACCCGCTTCCACGTCGTCGAGGCCGGCGAGGGACCGCTGGTGCTGCTGCTGCACGGGTTCCCGCAGTTCTGGTGGACCTGGCGCAACCAGCTCGTCTCGCTGCCGAAGGCCGGATACCGGGCGGTCGCGGCCGATCTGCGCGGCTACGGCGGCAGCGACAAGCCGCCGCGCGGCTACGACCTGCCCACGCTGGCCGCCGACGCGACCGGGCTGATCAGGGCGCTGGGCGAGACCGGGGCGATCGTGGTCGGGCACGACTGGGGCGGGCTGCTGGCCTGGACGATGGCCGTGCTCGACCCCAAGTGCGTGCGCCGGCTGGTCGCCGTGTCCGCCGCGCATCCGCTGCGGCTGCGCAACGCGCTGCTCATCGATCCGTTCGGCCAGCTCAAGGCCAGCGGGCAGACGTTCGGCCACCAGCTGCCGCTGCTGCCGGAACACCGGCTCAGGCGCCGCGACGCGGCTCTGGTGGGCCGGCTGCTCGACCAGTGGTCACGCCCGGGGTGGCCCGATCCCGAGACCGCGCGGGTCTATCGCGAGGCGTTCCGCATCCCCGCCGTGGCACACTCGGCTCTCGAGTACCACCGCTGGTTCGGCCGCTCCCAGCTGCGCCCCGACGGCCGCCGCTACGCCAGGGCCATGCGCACCGAGATCCAGGCCCCCACGCTGCACCTGCACGGGGCGCTCGACCCGCGCCTCCTGCCGCGTACGGCGCAGGGTTCGAGCCGCTACGTGGCGGCCCCGTACCGGTGGCGGCTGTTCGAAGGAGCCGGCCACTTCCCTCACGAGGAGATCCCCGACGTGTTCGACACCGAGCTGCTCGGCTGGCTGGCCGATCCGGAGCCCGACCGATGAGAGACCGCGATCCCGAGGGCAGGCCGCGCAGCGCCAGGCCGCGCGACGCGTACGGCAGGCCGCTCCCCTACGGCGAACCCGGCGTGCCCAGGGTCCCCGACGACTACGCGCCCACCGCGGAGCAGGCCCTGGCCGACGGCCGCCGCTTCCTGCGCGAGGGCCTGCCGTTCAACGCGCACGAGGTGTTCGAGGGCCGCTGGAAATGCGCGCCCGATGAGGAGCGCGAGCTCTGGCAGGGCCTCGCGCAGATCTGCGTCGGCCTGACGCACCTCCAGCGCGGCAACGGGCGCGGGGCGGTGACCCTCTTCAGCCGGGGCTCCGCCAAGGCCCAGGGGTACGGCGGTGCGTACGACGCGGTCGGCAAGGCGGCTTCGGCCCTGAGCCAGGACAGCGACCCCGACGAGGCCATCGCGCTGATCCTGGCCAAGCTCCCGGCTTAGCGCGGCTCCTGCGGGTCCCTTCGCGCGCGATCGCCCCCAAAAAAGGGACGGCAAGGATGGGTCAGTCGCACTGCTGGGTGCTGGCCTGCGTGGTGTCGTTCCTGCCCTGGGCCGCGTCGGGGGCGACCTCCTCGGCGGTCAGGACGTAGCCGGTGTCGGCTTCGTTGGTCGCCGCGGCGAAGATCACGCCGAAGACGCGCCCGTCCACCGTGAGCAGCGGCCCGCCCGAGTTGCCCGGCAGCACCCGGCCGCGGATCGCGTAGACCTTGCGCCTGACCGTGGTGTCGCGGTAGATGTCGGGCCCCTCGGCGTCGAGCTGGCGGCCGATCCTGGCCGGCTCGGCGGTGAAGCCCTTGCTCTTGGGGAACCCGGCGATGATCGCGTTGTCGCCCCGCCCGCCGTCGCCGTCGAAGGCGAGCTGCGGCAGGTCGAGGCCGGGCACGTACAGGATGGCGATGTCGCGCCGCGGGTTGTAGCGCACGACGGTGGCGGGGTGCGGCGTGTTGGCGGAGTCGATGACCTGCAGGTCACGGGTGACACCCGCCACCACGTGGGCGTTGGTCATGATCCGGTCGGGCGCGTAGACGAAGCCGGTGCCCTCGATGTGCTTGTTGCAGCTCTCGGCGTTGCCCTGGACCTTGACGATGCCCAGCCGGGCCCGCTTCAGCTTGTTGCCCTGCAGCACGCTCTGGTCCGGCGGCGGCACGTCGATGAGCTGGTCCGCGCCGATCGCGTCGAAGACGGGCGGGAACTCGGAGCGGTCGATGAACTTCTTGAACGGCTGCTGCCAGTCGCGCGCGGCCTGCGGGATCGCCTCGTCGACCGTGGTCAGCAGCGCGGAGTTCTTCACCTGGTCGACGAGCGGGGTGAACGCCGTCGAGACGATCAGCGAGCCGATCAGCCAGGCGATGACCAGCACGGACAGCGCGCTGGAGAACGTGCCCCCGACCGCGTCGGCCACCCTGGCGGGCTCCCAGGTCACATGGCTGCGCACGACCGCGCCGAGGGTCGAGGAGGCGAACTGGCCGATGGTGGCGGCGAGGAAGACGATCACGATCGCCAGCAGCGCCTGCGGCGTGTCGCCGTTGACCACGGCCTTGGAGATCGGCGGCGCGATGAAGACGCCGAGCACGGCCCCGCCCACGAACCCCACGAAGCTCATGACCCCAATGATGAAGCCCTGCCGGTAACCCGAGATACCGAAGGCGATCACGAGGCCGATCAAGATGAGGTCAAGCAGATCACCGCGCACGTTTCAAAGGTAACCAGGGATACGGTCAAGTGTGCACGTCTTCCTCCAGGACGGCGCTACCGCATGTCTACCTTGGGCGGTATGCCGCCGGCCGAGGGAACAGTGCGCGATCTCATCGAGGCAGCTCTACACGACACAGACCCCGACGGCCCGCTGCGCTGGCACGTGATCTCCGTGCTGCGCCAGCGCGGCGACCTGGAGTCGTTCATCGAGGCTCGCCGGCTGTGCGCCGCGAGGACGGTGGCCGAGCGCCTGCTCGGCGTGGACATCATGGGGATGCTGGAGCCGTTCGTGGACCGTACGCTGCCGGTGCTGCGCTATCTGGCCGCCAGCGAGGACGACGCCATGGTCCTCTACTCGGTGCTGATCGCGTTCGGCCACCTGGCCGACCCGCGGTCGCTGCCGTCGGTGATCGAGCTGGCCGGCCACGACGACGCGAGGGTGCGGTACGGCGCCGCGTACGCGCTGCAGCACGTGCTCGGCGACCCACCTGATCGGGCGGGCCTGGAGACGCTGCGCGCGCTGGCGGCCGACAGCGACAAGGACGTGGCGGGCTGGGCCTCGCTCGGCGTGGCGCTGAGATCGGCCCGTTAACCCTCGAGGCCGGGTCAGCCCCTCGAGGCCAGGTCGATCACGTGCTGCGGGAGGTCCTCGACCTGCGTGGGGTCCCACGGAAGTTCGAGCCCGCCCTCGCGCAGCACGGTGTCCAGGACCATGGCCGTGAACCCCCACACGAGCATCCCCCGCACCCGGAACGCCGGCCCCGCGAACCCGCTGGGATGCCGCAGCGTGACCCGGTTGCCGGGATCGACCAGCTCCGCGATCGGCACCCGCTCCACGGACTCGACCTCGTGGGGTGAGGCCGCGTGCACGGCGGACGGCTCGCGCCACCAGGCGATCACGGGCGTGACCCGGTTGTCGCTGCGGTCGAGGTAGAGCTCGGGCATCGTGCACAGCACGTGGACGCCGGAGGGGTCGACGCCGGTCTCCTCCTCGGCCTCGCGCAGCGCCGCCGCGACCGGCCCTCCGTCGTCGGGGTCCACGCCGCCGCCGGGGAACGCGGGCTGGCCGGCGTGGTTGCGCCCGCGCGTGCTGCGCTGGATGAGCAGGACATCAGGACCCAGCGGCCCCTCGCCGAACAGCATCAGCACCGCCGCGGCCCGTCCGGCCCCGTCCGGGGGGCGCAGGTATCTGGGCACTCTGATCCGCTCAGCCTGCGCCGCCAGTCTGTCGAGCCAGTCGGGCACTTCGGTCACGCGTCCTCCAACACGGCGGGGTTCCGATGACTTCCCTTGATCGGGAGCTTGGTCAGGAGAAGGGGCCGGGCCTGACGAGCTTCGTGGCCTCGGCCGTCGCCGTGGGGCCGGTGCCGTACGACGGGCAGAGCGCGGCCAGCGGGCACACGCCGCACGCGGGCCGGCGGGCGTGGCACATGCGGCGGCCGTGCCAGATCACCCGGTGCGAGAAGATCGTCCACTCCCGCTTGGGCAGCAGCTCACCCACGGCGTGCTCGATCTTGACGGGGTCGGTCTCCTCGGTCCAGCCGAAGCGGCGCACCAGCCGCTGGAAGTGGGTGTCGACGGTCAGCCCCGGCACGCCGAACGCGTTGCCCAGCACCACGTTGGCGGTCTTGCGGCCCACGCCCGGCAGGGTGACCAGGTCCTTCAGCTTGCCGGGCACCTCTCCGCCGTACCGCTCGCACACCGCCCTGGCCATGCCGATGATGCTGTTGGTCTTCGCGCGGAAGAAGCCGGTCGAGCGGATGATCTCCTCCATCTCGGACGGGTCCGCGGCGGCATAGTCGGCCACCGTCGGATATTTCGCGAAGAGGATGGGAGTGACCATGTTGACCCGCTTGTCCGTGCACTGCGCGGACAGGATGGTCGCGACCAGAAGTTCTAACGGGTTGCCGAAGTCCAGCTCGCAATGGGCCTCGGGGTAGGTCTCCGCGAGGATGCGGTTCATCTTGCGCGCCCGCCGTACCAGTGCGAGCTGGGTCTCCGGCTTGCGCCCCGCCGCGTTCGTGGCCATGCCGCAAGACTAGAAGCTCCCGCGAACTGTTGAACCCAGGACGGCCCTGCCGGCGTACAACCTGGCGACACAGGAGGCGGTGGCCATGAGCGGTCAGGGTGCGGTGCTGTCGGACTTCGTGCGTACGTCGGGGCCGCTCAACGGGCAGGCGCTGCATCACCTGGCCCTGACCTGCGCCTCCGCCGTCGCCAGGCTGCACGCGCGGGGCAACGTGGGGCTCGGGCTCAGCCATGAGAGCGTCGCGCTCGGCAGCCACGGCCAGGTGCTGATCGGCTGGCAGCCCGGCGTCACGCCCGGCTCCGCGGCCGACGACATGCGGGCCTGGGCCGACCTGGTGGTCTTCGCGGGCACCGGCCGCACGGACGGCGACACCTCCGTCCTGCCTCCCGCCCTGCGCCTCGCGGTACGGCAGTGCCGCCAGCCCGACCCCACGACCCGGCCCAGGGCGGCGGACGTGCTCCGCGTGCTGCTCGGGCGATCGGTCGCCGCGGCGGTGGCCTCGGTGGACGACCTCCTGGCCTCCTGACGCTTCCGGAGAGCGGCGCTTCCGGAGGGCCGATACCCCTTCAAATCAGGGCATCAGGTAACTTTCCCCTGGATACGACTCGTCCTAAAAGCGCAGAACACTCCAGCATTCCCATAACCTGTGTGTGCCACGCAGAGTGGGGTGAGTCACAATGGCAGCAGAGGAGGCAGAGTGAACACCGAAGATGTGCTGGGCAAGGCCCCCCTGTTCGCCGCGCTGGACCGCGAGAGCGCCGCGGCGCTGCGTACGAGCATCACGGAGGTCCAGCTCTCCAAGGGACAGACGCTTTTCCACGAGAACGAGACCGGCGACCGGCTCTACGTCGTGCTGGAAGGCAAGATCAAACTGTCCCGCACCTCGCCTGACGGACGGGAAAACCTGCTGAGCGTGCTCGGGCCGAGCGAGATGTTCGGCGAGCTGTCCCTGTTCGACCCGCGGCCGCGCACGGCCTCCGCGACGGCGCTGACCGACGTGCGCCTGGCCGGGCTCGGCCACGACGACCTGCGCCCCTGGCTCACCGGCCGCCCCGAGGTGGCGCTCCACCTGCTGCGCGCGCTCGCCCAGCGGCTGCGCCGCACCAACGACGTCCTGGCCGACCTGGTCTTCACCGACGTTCCGGGGCGCGTGGCCAAGCAGCTGCTCGACCTGGCCGATCGATTCGGCATCAGGACCGAGGAAGGCCTGCGGGTGCACCACGACCTGACGCAGGAGGAGCTGGCGCAGCTCGTCGGCGCCTCGCGCGAGACGGTGAACAAGGCGCTGGCCGACTTCGCCCAGCGCGGCTGGCTGCGGATCGAGGCCAAGGCCGTGGTCATCCTCGACATGGACCGGCTCTACAACCGGTCGAGGTAGTCGAGCTGCGCCACGACGGACATCTCGGCGGCGGCCCAGAGTGAGCGGTCGACGTCCGCGTACACGACCTTGACGATCTCGCGCGGCGTGCGCGCGCCCTGCTCGCGCGCCGCCCTGATCTGGTCGAGCCGCTCCCGCCTGTGGGCGATGTAGCCGTCGAGCGCGCCGATCGGGTCGGGCAGCACCGGTCCGTGGCCGGGCAGCAGCGCCCGCGCCTCCAGGCTCTCCGCGGCGGCCCTCAGCCGGTCGAGGCTGCGGAGGTAGTCGGCCAGGCCGCCGTCGCGGGCGATGATCGTGGTGCCTCTGCCGAGCACGGTGTCGCCGGTCAGCATCGCGCGGTCCTGCGGCAGCCAGAAGCAGAGCGAGTCGAACGAGTGGCCCGGCGTGCCGTACACGTGGATCTCCAGGCCGTCCACCGTGACCACGTCGCCGTCGGCGAGCCCCTCGTCGCCGAGCCGGTGCCGGGGATCGAGCGCACGTACGGGGGCGCGCACCAGCTCCGCGAAGCGCCTGGCGCCGCCGCTGTGGTCGAAGTGCCCGTGGGTCAGCAGGATCTCGGTGACGCGGCGCTCCCCCAGATGGTCGCGTACGCGGCGCAGGTGCGACTCGTCCTCGGGACCGGGATCGACGACGACCACCTCGTGCTCGCCGATGACCCAGGTGTTGGTGCCGTCGAGCGTCATGGCGGAGGGGTTGGGGGCGAGCAGGTTCTCGGCGTGTCGCGTACGGGAGCCGTCGGGCGTGCCGATCGGGATGTGCAGTCCGCTCACCTGGTCACCAGCCGCATCTCACCCTCGATCTCCACGGCCCTCGGCATGATCGGCACGATCTCCCGGCGCTCGGCCAGGACCCCCGCCACGCTGTCGTGAGCCGACAGCTCGGTAAGCGTCCGGTACGTGGGCGGCATCAGGAAGATCTCGCCCTTGTGCGCCAGCTCGATCGCCTCCGCCGGGCGCTGCCAGACCACGTGGTCGGCCTCGCCGCCGACGTCGCGGGTGCGCTGGCCCGCCGGCAGCACGGCGGCGAAGAACCGCGTGTCGAAGCGCCTGTGCTCGATCTCCGGCGTGATCCAGTGGGCCCACGGCTTGAGCAGGTCGGACCGGAGCACCAGGCCGCGCCGGGCGAGGAAGTCGGCGAAGCCCAGGCTCCTGTCGATCAGCGCCAGCCGGTCCGACTCCCAGTCGTCCCCCGTCGTGTCGGCGACCACGGAGTCGGGCCCGGGGCCGGCCAGCAGCACGCCCGACTCCTCGAACGTCTCCCGGACGGCCGCGCACACCAGCCCCCGCGCGACCTCCTCGCCGGCGTTGAAGACCACGCCCCACTCCGCCGGTGACGGGCCGGCCCAGGCCACGGCCTGGTCGGTGTCGCGGGCGTCCACCGAGCCGCCGGGAAAGACGTACGCGCCGGCCGCGAAGGCCATCGTGGACTTCCGCCGCAGCAGATAGACCTCCGGCCTGCGCGCTCCGTCGCGCAGGATCACCACCGTGGCGGCGTCCCGTGTGGGGACCGGCTCGGCCCGCCCCGCGAGGATCTCCCGCGCCCGCGTGGCGAGCTCGGCTGGAAGCGGCAATCCGGTCACATCCGTCATAGTGCCTCAGGCTACTTCGGCGATCAGCTCCACTTCCACGGGCGCGTCCAGCGGGAGGGCGGCCACGCCGACCGCGCTGCGTGCGTGCCTGCCCGGCTCACCCAGCACCTCAGCGAGCAGCTCACTGGCGCCGTTGCCGACCTTGGGCTGCTCGGTGAAGGCCGGATCGCTGGCCACGAACACCACGACCTTGACGATGCGTACGACCTTCTGCAGGTCACCGACCTCGGCCCGCACCGCGGCCAGCGCGTTGAGCGCGCAGATGCGGGCCTGCTCCGCGCCCTCCTCGGTGGTCAGGTCGGCCCCGACCTTGCCGGTCTTCTGCAGCTTGCCGTCCACGAACGGCACCTGGCCCGAGGTGTAGACGAGGTTGCCCGTGCGCACGGCGGGCACATAGGCCCCCGCAGGCGCCGGCACCTCGGGCAGCGTCAGGCCGAGATCCGCGATCTTCTGCTCCGGAGTCACTGCTTCTCCCTCTTGAAGTAGGCCACCAGCTGCTCGGGCGAGGCGCCCTGCACGATCTGGACCAGCTCCCAGCCGTCGGAGCCGAAGTTGTCGAGGATCATCTTGGTGTTGTGAATCAGCACCGGGGCCGTGAGGTACTCCCATTTCTTCATGAGGGCCAGATTAGTGTGAGCAATCTCAAAGGGTGGTCGTCGGCTTTCCGCAAGTGACCCTTCGGTAGCCTCGAGTCGTGGAGTCTCCGGACACGGATTGGGCCGGCGTGCGGCTGCACGTGGTCACCGGCAAGGGCGGCACCGGCAAGACGACCGTGGCCGCCGCTCTCGCGCTCGCCCTGGCCGCCGGCGGGCGGAAGGTGCTGCTCGTAGAGGTCGAGGGCAGGCAGGGCATCGCGCAGATCTTCGACCTGCCACCACTGCCCTACGAGGAACGCAAGATCGCGGTCGCGCCCTCGGGCGGCGACGTGTACGCGCTGGCCGTCGATCCAGAAGAGGCCATGCTCGACTACATGGAGATGTTCTACGGGATGCGCAGGGCCGGCCGGGCGCTGACCAAGATGGGCATCGTCGACTTCGCCACCACCGTGGCCCCCGGCTTTCGCGACGTGCTCGTCACGGGCAAGACGACCGAAGCCGTGCGCAGGCGGGGCAAGAACGGCCGCAGGGTCTACGACGCGGTCGTGCTCGACGCGCCGCCGACAGGACGCATCACGCGCTTCCTGAACGTCACCCAGGAGGTGGCCGGCCTGGCCAAGGTCGGGCCGATCAAGAACCACTCCGACCTGGTCAACGGAGTCGTGAAATCTCCGGAGACGGCGGTGCACTTCGTGACGCTGCTGGAGGAGATGCCCGTCCAGGAGACGCTCGACGGCATCGCCGAATTGCGCTCAGCGGGACTCCCCGCCGGTGGAATTTTCATCAACATGGTCCGCGAATCGCTGCTCCCGCAGGCCGCTCTTGACACGGCTGTCAAGGGCCGGTTCGACACCGGGGAGCTCGTGCTCGGGCTCAAGGCAGCCGGGGTGGCCGACGGGGCGGAGGCCTCGTCGTTCGCCGAGGCGCTCGCGGAGGAGATCGTCGAGCACGCCCGCCGCACGGAGCTGGAACGCGCGGAGCGCGACTCGCTGGCCGAGGCGGGGCTGACGAGCTACGAGCTGCCCCTGCTGGCCGACGGCGTGGACCTGGCGGGCCTGTACGAGCTGGCAGAGAGCATCCGCACCCAAGGAGCGGCATGAAGCGGCCTCGGCCCGCAGCCCCCCCACACTCAAGGAGCAGCGTGAAGAAGCCCGCAGCGCTCGACATCGACGCGATACTCGACGACCGGGGCACCAGGATCATCGTCTGTTGCGGCGCCGGCGGCGTGGGCAAGACCACGACCGCGGCGGCGCTCGGGCTGCGGGCGGCCGAGCGCGGCAGGTGCGCGGTCGTACTCACCGTGGACCCCGCGCGGCGCCTGGCCCAGTCGATGGGGCTGACCGAGCTGGACAACACCCCGCGCCTGGTCACCTCGCCCGAGGGCGGCGGCCAGCTCTTCGCCATGATGCTCGACATGAAGCGCACGTTCGACGAGATCATCGAGGCGCACGCCGACCCCGAGCGGGCCCGCCAGATCCTGTCGAACCCCTTCTACCAGTCGCTTTCGTCCAGTTTCTCCGGCACGCAGGAGTACATGGCCATGGAGAAGCTGGGCCAGCTCCGCCGCTCGGACGAGTGGGACCTGATCATCGTGGACACGCCGCCGTCGCGGTCGGCCCTCGACTTCCTCGACGCCCCCGAGCGGCTCGGGCGCTTCCTCGACGGGCGGTTCATCCGGCTGCTCACCGCGCCCGCCAAGGCCGGAGGACGCAGCGCGTTCCGGCTGCTCAACGCCGGGTTCGGGCTGATGGCAGGCGTGATGACCAAGCTGCTCGGCGCACAGGTGATCAAGGATCTGCAGACGTTCGTGTCCGCCCTGGACGCCGTCTTCGGCGGGTTCAGGCAGCGGGCCGAGATGACGTACAAGCTGCTGCAGGCCCCCGGCACGGCCTTCCTCGTGGTGGCCGCGCCCGAGCGGGACGCCATGCGCGAGGCGTCCTACTTCGTCGAGCGGCTCGCCGAGGAGCGCATGCCGCTGGCCGGCCTGGTGGTCAACCGCGTGCACATGTCGCCCGCCTCGGTCCTCTCAGCCGCCCGTAGCGCCGCGGCCGCGGAGGACCTGGAATCGCGGGGCGAGCACGAGCTGACCGCCGCCGTGCTGCGGCTGCACGCCGGGCGAATGCAGCTCGCGGCCCGTGAAGGCCGTGAGCAGGAGCATTTCATCTCGGCCCACCCCACGGTTCCCGTGGTGCAGGTTCGCGCCATGTCCGAGGACGTCCACGATCTCATGGGTCTGCGGCAGATCGGGGACCTGCTGGCGAGCGCATAAAAAGTACGGCCGGCGGACGGCGCCGGCCGTACTCGGCTCGCCGGGCTTGGCTCAGCCCGCGATCAGCTCGTTGGTTCGTTCGTACTCTTCCTTGGCCGACTCGAGCAGGTCGCGCCACGAGTCCACGTCGGGCCGCCGTCGAAGCAGCGCACGCCGTTCGCGTTCGGTCATACCGCCCCACACCCCGAACTCGATGCGATTGTCCAGCGCATCGGCGAGGCATTCAGTACGGACCGGGCAGCCCCGGCAGATGAGCTTGGCCCTGTTCTGCGCGGCGCCCTGCACGAACAGGGCATCCGGATCCGCACCCTTACAGGCGGCACGGGAGGTCCAATCCGTGATCCACATTTGTTCGACCCCACTCCCCTTAGGTGGTCAGTCGTCATTTGGGGCCGACGGGCGCGGGCGCCGAGCCTCCGTATTCAGTTGCCGCAGAGGAGAACGTACGCAACTACCCGTTCGGGCCGACAGACCCCAGAGGACCAATTTCTCGCGGCGGTCTTGACCGGGAATGACTAGTCACCCCCGTCAGTCAAGGCGAAATGGTGTCGTGCTACCGGAAAGGTCAGTGTTTCGACGTACCCTTGTTAGCGTGCAAGCGCAGCGCAAAGATCGTTCCAACCCTGTCCTCGGCATCCTGCGTCTGATCATCGCAGGCATCGTCGCCGGGGTGCTGGCCGCGGCCGTGGCCCTCCCTGCGGTCGGCGGGGCGGGGATCTCCACGAAGAGCGCTGTGGAAAGCCTCAATCTCAAGCCCGAGAACCTCGACGAACCCCCTCTGCCCGAGCGCACCATCCTGAAGGACGCGAACGGCAAGCAGTTCGCGCAGTTCTACTACGAGAACCGCCAGATCGTGCCCCTCGACAAGGTCGCCCCGATCATGCAGACGGCCCTGATCGCGATCGAGGACTTCCGTTTCTACCAGCACGGGCCGATCGATGTTGAGGGAACGGCGAGAGCACTCCTCAAGAATTTCTCGAGCGGCGGCGTGATGCAGGGCGGCTCGTCCATCACGCAGCAGTACGTCAAGCAGGTGCTGGTCAACAAGGCCGAGACGCCCGCGGAGCAGCAGGCGGCCATCGCCCCGACGATCTCTCGCAAGCTGGCCGAGCTGCGCTACGCGATGGCGATCGAGAAGAAGTACACCAAAAACCAGATTCTCGAGAAATATCTGAACATCGCCTACTTCGGTGCCGGCGCCCACGGCATCCAGGCCGCCACCAGGCGCTTCTTCGACAAGCCCGCCTCCGAGCTCAACCTCGTCCAGGCGGCCACGCTGGCCGCCGCCGTACAGAACCCCGCCAGGACCGACCCGAGTGTCGGCCCCGAGTCGCGGGAGCGGCTGCTGCAGCGGCGCAACCTCGTGCTCGACCGGATGGCCCAGATCGGCAAGATCTCGCTGCAGGAGGCCAACGAGGCCAAGGCGAAGAAACTGGGCTGGAAGAACGTCAAGGCGCCCGGCGGCTGCGAGGCCAGCAAATTCCCGTACTTCTGCCTCTACGTCCAGTACGAGATCCTCAACAACGAGGACTTCGGGAAGAGCATGGACGAGCGCAGGAAGCTGCTCCAGCGCGGCGGCCTGGAGATCAAGACCACCATCGACCCGAAGATGCAGGCCGCCGCCGACAAGGCGATCAAGAAGTACGTCTCCAAGAAGGACAAGCCCGTGGCCTCGCAGGCCATGGTCGTTCCCGGCACCGGCGAGATCAAGGCGATGGCCGCCTCGCGGAAGTTCGGCGGGAGCAAGAAGAAGAACGAGATGAGCTACAACATCGTGGCCGACGCGGCGCACGGCGGCGGGCGCGGGTTCCAGCAGGGCTCGACGGCCAAGGTCTACACGCTGGCCACGGCGTTGGAAGAGGGCATGAAGTACGGCGACGGCTTCCCCGCCCCCGCGGGCTTCCAGGCCGGCAGCTACAGCACGTTCAAGAACTGCAAGGGCGACAACGTCGGCGACCCGTCCCACACCGTGCGCAACTCCAGTGAGGGCGGCGGCGGCTTCAAGACGCTCCAGAGCGGCACCTGGGGCTCGGTGAACACGTTCTTCCTCAAGCTGGAGCAGCGGGTCGGGCTCTGCAGCGTGGTCAAGATGGCCAAGAAGCTCGGGGTCAAGCGGGCCGACGGGGACAAGCTGTCCGAGGTGGAGACGTTCACGCTGGGGGTCAACGAGGTCGACCCCGTGACGATCGCCAGCTCGTACGCCGTGTTCGCCTCGCGCGGGCAATACTGCAAGCCGCTGGCGATCACGGAGATCAGGGACCGGGACGGCAAGGCGAAGCAGTACAAGCCGAAGTGCTCGCAGGTGCTGGAGGAGGAGGTCGCCGACGCGGTCAGCGGCATCCTGTCCGGGGTGTTCACCAAGGGCACGATGCAGGAGGTGGGCGGCATCGGGCGGGACGCGGCCGGCAAGACGGGGACGACCGACAACTACATGTCGGCCTGGTTCGCCGGCTACACCCCAAACCTGGCCTCGGCCGTCAGCCTGGGCGACCCGCGCGGCACCTCGTCCCACAAGCTGATCGGGATCACGATCGGGGGACGGTACTACTCGTACGTGTACGGAGCCTCCATTTCCGGGCGGATCTGGAAGGACTCGATGATGTCCGCGCTGAAGGGGATCGAGCCGACGGAGTTCACACCGGTGGACCGCTCGCGCTTCGGCGGATGCACGGAGCACTGCGCGCCCAAGCCCAAGAAGAAGAAGGGCGAGGACGAGGAGGGGCCGCCTGGGGACGGTGGTGACCCGTTCAGCATCTTCAATCCGCCGGACGGCGGGGACGGGGGCCAGCCGGGCAACGGCAACGGGCGCGGCCGCGGCTTCACCGGCCCCGTCGCCACGAACGGCCGCTGACCCCGCCGCCGGGCGGCCTTCGGCTCGCCCTCAGGCGGCGGGTACGGCGCCTGGCGGCCAGTGACCGCACCCCCCGGCCGGACGGCGCCCGGTGGCCCGTGACCGCGCCTCCGGCGGGTACGGCGCCGGGTGGCCCGTGACCGCACCCGCGGCGGGCACGGGGGCTCCCCGGCCCGCTGAGCCGCCTCCAGACAGCCGGGGACCGACAGCGCAGACCAGACCGCTGCTACTTGCCCGCCAGCCGGGCGCGGACAGCGGCGGCGACGCGTCCGCCCTCGGCCCGCCCGGCCACCTTCGGGTTGACGACCTTCATGACCTGCCCCATGGCCTGCGGCCCGGCAGCGCCGGTCTCCGCGACGGCGGCGTCGACGATGGCCGCCAGCTCCTCGTCGGAGAGCTGCGCCGGCAGGTACTCCTCCAGCACCGCCTGCTCGTCCAGCTCGGCCTGCGCCTGCTCGGCCCGCCCCGCGTTCCCGAACGCCTCGGCCGCCTCCCGGCGCTTCTTGGCCTCCTTGGTCAGCACCTTGATGATCTCGTCGTCGCTCAGCTCCCTGGCCGCCTTGCCGGAGACCTCCTCGACGTTCACCGCGGCCAGTGCCATCCGGATCGTCCGGAGACGTACCTCGTCCCGGCTCTTCATCGAGGCCGTCAGGTCGGCCTTCAGCTTGTCCTTCAATGCGCTCATGCGATCCATCTTGCCGCGTGCGCGGACCGGCGCGGACTTCTCCCGCCGGATGTCGGGCATCATGAGTACGTGAGAAAAGCCGTCGCAGTGCCACTGTCCATGCTTGGTCTCGGCCTCGCCGGGCTGGGTTACGCCTCCGTGGTGGAGCGCAACTGGTTCCGCCTGCGCCGCTTCGACGTGCCGGTGCTGGAGCGCGGCCAGCGTCCCGTACGCATTCTCCACTTTTCCGACCTGCATCTGACGCCTCGCCGTACGATGCTCATCAACTGGGTCCGCTCCCTGGGCCCGCTGAAGCCGGACCTGGTGGTCAACACCGGCGACTCGATCGCCCACCCGGACGCCGTCCCCTCACTCCTGCACGCCCTGGAGCCCCTGCTGTCCCGCCCGGGCCTCTTCGTCTACGGCTCCAACGACCTGTACGCCCCGAAGCCCAAAAACCCGGCCCGCTACCTGTGGCGCACGTCCAAGAACGATCGCCGCCAGCACGTCCCCACCCTGCCCTGGGAGGAGCTGGGAGCGGGCATGGCGGCCGAGGGCTGGCTCGACATGAACAACACCACGGCCCGCATCAAGGTGGGCGACCTCGACGTGGCCGTGGCGGGCATCCACGACTCCCACATCTCCCGCGACCGCTACGACCTCGTGGCGGGCCCGGCCCCGGCGGACGCCGACCTCCGCCTGGGCGTCATGCATTCGCCCGAGCCACGCAACATGACCCGCTTCGCCGAGGACGGCTACCAGCTCCTGCTCGCCGGCCACACGCACGGCGGTCAGCTCTGCATCCCGTTCTACGGCGCCCTGGTCACCAACTGCGGCCTCGACCGGGCCCGGGTCAAGGGCCTGAGCCGCCACGACAGCGCCTGGCTCCACGTCTCCGCGGGCCTCGGCACCTCCCCGTACGCCCCGGCCCGTTTCGCCTGTTTCCCTGAGGCATCGCTGCTTACGCTCGTTCCCCGCCGTTGAGACGGTCACAAGTACCTTGGGAGTCCGCTAGACTTTTCCAAGCACGCGCAAGACCGGCGTGCACCGGGGTGTAGCGCAGCTTGGCAGCGCGCTTCGTTCGGGACGAAGAGGTCGTGGGTTCAAATCCCGCCACCCCGACAGAGTTGCCGCAGGTTAAGGGCCTGGTTCTCAAGATCGAGAACCAGGCCCTTGATCATTTGACCGTCATTTGACCGTCCGTCTGAACGCCCCTCAGGGGCATTGGCGGGTTCAAATGGGTTTCCGCGGGCACCTTGATCCATGCGCGGGCCGACGAGCGCCAGAAGCCTCGTTCAGACGCTCCATGGCCCTTCCCGGACATGGTTGAGGGCCCGGCTCTTTTGACGAACCCGGGCCCTCTGGTCAGTGGATCATCTGATCGCGCCGGTTCCCAGGACCGCCTCGACAGTGGCTCTATCCACGCCGATCAGCACGAGCAGTTCCAGGGTGGGTACGCGATAGGTGTCACCTGCCTTGATCACGCGACACGGAAATTCCCCGCGATTCACGAGACGGTAGGCGGTGTTGCGACTCAGCCCCAAAGCCCTGGCCGCAGTAAGGAGAGGGACGACGGCTGGTAGAGCAGTCACCTCCGCAATTGTCAGAGGACTCACGCAACCCCCTTCCTAAGCACCGCGAGAAGGTCTTCCAGGACTTGGAGTGCGTGCATCGTTCGCTGAGGGACGACGCTGTTGCCCAGTCCGAGGAAGGGGCTCATTTGGCAGCTCCACAGCGTCCGGGAGTGTCTGTGGTGATCTCCCACAGGACGCGGGTGACGCCATCAGCGCCGCGGGATGCGCTCGGTCGGTTAGGAGTGTTCCAGCCCTGGCGGGGCGCACGGTCGGGGACTCGGCTAAGCCCGGCAGCGCGCGGGCTTGTGCCGGGTTCGTCGATGCGTGTGTATGTGATTGGGCGGCGGTAGCCCATGGCTTTGGCGGCCCGCCAGGCCGCTCCTAGCAGAGCGGAGCAGGCGTTGGGTGTGCCATCAGTGGCCAGACGAGTGACCTCGATGGTGAGGCCATCGTCGAAGACGCGTGATACCGGCCGTCCAGCGGTGACGACACCGACAAGGGTGCCGTCTTCGGTGCTGACTCCGATGGCGAACTTGGCACCTCGTGGAGGCAGGAGGTGCCGGTGCGACCAGGCGATGAACGCGCGGGCCGTGCGCAGGGCGATCGGCACGATGACCAGCCGGCCTGCACCGTCGACGTCGCTACTTGTTGCAGATGGCGGCTGGATATAGCCGCCATCGCCGAGATCGTTAAGCTGTGGAGTTAGCTCGGCAGTCGAGAGTCGGTTCGATCGGGTTCTGGGGGTCTTGCCGTCCTCGGCGAGTACGCGTCTCGACGAACACGGGTACGTCGGCGTAACGGTGGCAGTTGTGTCGGTGATGAGCTTGGTCATCGCCGGTTGGGGCGGGCCTCAGATCCGCAGCGCTGCCCTGAACGGGTAACGCACTCCCACTCCAGCAATCAGCTTTGGCGAGAGGCCTGCGAAGCTACGGCGGGCCTTCGTTCAGTTAGTTGACCTTGAGCGTCGCTTCGCCCAGCCGCCTGATCGTGATCGCGTCGCCAAGATCGCACGGATCGTTTCCGAGACGTCGCTGGCGCCCACCGCGTTGAACCCCTTGGCGGACCTCTGGCGATCATGCCGTAGTTCAAGGCGATCTTCGGCGGCCGGCGATTTCCTGGCGAGGGCCTGAATCGACCAGCTCTGGCGGCACGAGGGTGGCCAGAGCTGCCTTCTACACCGGGTTGCGAGACCGAAATTCCTCTCGCAGTGGAGCAACCCGATGAGTACCGACCTTCGCGAGACGCCCCTCACGGACCGCTCACCGCTCGACGTCGCCGAGCACGTCTTCCAGCTCGTCGCATGCGCCCCCGGCGGCCTGGCGCTCGATGGCAAGAAGCTCTCCCCGGAGCTGCCTGGCCGCCACCTCCTGTTGACGGAGCTACGCGATCTCTTGGCCTCGCGCACGCTATGCAACGCCACCCACGACGTCATCTGGCGCGAGCTCGTGATCCGGGCCCGCAGGGACGGCCCCCAGTGGCTGGTAGGGGCGGTCGGGACCGCTGTACCCGCGCTGCGGCGCATCTGTGGACGGCTGTGCCTCTATCGCGTCGCCGGCGATCCCGCGGATATCGACGCGGAGGTGCTCACCGCCTTCGTCGCCGCGGTGAAGGACATCGACCTCGATCTGCCCAACGTCCTGTCCCGCATGTGCGCCGTAACCCAGCGAACCGGCGAGCGTGCGCGGCGGCGCGCCGAAGCTGAGGCTGCCCGACGCCTGGCGGAACACACTTCCGGAGAGCCGTGGAGACATCTGGATCTCGCCATGGCAGACACGGTCGCCAACGGTGTCGTCAGTGAGCTGGACGCTGAGCTGATCGGCCTGACGGAACAACAGGGACACCTGCTTGCCCAGGCCGCCGCCGTGCTGCGCCTGACGTCCAAGGCGGCAATGAAGCGCCGGCAACAGTGCGAGCTGATCCTTGCCGATGCCGTTCTCGCGGGTGACGTCGACCAGGCACGCGCTCTGGCGATCACATCCGCCCTCCGTAGGAGAGCGGAGAGCGTTTCCGAGACTTCCGCGCGGGGCCGGATCACCTCAGATCCCAAGCCCATCACCACCGAACAGACGAAGGGAGGCCGGGGCAGCCCCACCGGCTCCGCGCGGAATCCCTTTGCCGTACGGCGTCGCCGCTGGCGCCACTTCCTCCGTGGCATGCTGACAGTGGCAGTGGTTGCCGTCGTCCTTGCCACTCCGACAACGGCGGCGCTGGCCGAGTCACCGACGGTCCGGCCGGCGCCTGAGGTGCCGACCGATCTCAACACGGTCTTCGACAATCTGCGGAACTGGCTCATCGGCCTGCTTGCTGCCCTGGCAACGCTCATGCTCACCATCGGTGGCCTGCGGTACCTGGTGGCAGGCGGCGATCCGGGCGAAGTCCAGAAGGCCAAGGCAGCACTCAAGGCGGCCGCATTCGGCTACGGCCTTGCCGTGCTGGCGCCGCTGTTCGTCAGCGTACTCAAGCGCATCGTGGGCGGCGGGTGACCACCATGACGCCACCTCCCGCCACGGCGGCAACAGTCCGCCTCCTGTTCGTTACCGCCATTGCCGCAGCGGCCCTCGTGCTCGCCGCCGACGCTGCCTGGGCCAATCCCACCCCTTCTCCCAGTCCTGAGTCATCCCCCGGCGATGATCTGTTGCCATCGCCGCCACAGATCAACTTGAACTTCGGCGACTGGATGATCAAGCAAATCAACGCCTGGTTCGCCCATCTGGTCGCGTCCGCCATCAAGCCCCTCCTGGATGCGCTGGCGGTGACGTTGCTCGCCACTCCGGACGTCTCCGACTCCGGCCGGGTCTTGGACTTGTGGAAGGTCACCGCGGCCATGGCGGACTCCGCCTTCGTCCTGCTCGCCACGATCGGCGCGATTACCGCGATGGGACATCAAAGCGTTCAGACGCGGTACGCGGTCAAGGAAGTACTGCCGCGCCTGGCGCTGGCCATCCTGGCGTCCAACACAAGCTTCCTGATCTGCGGAAAGATCATTCAGATCGGCAATGCCCTGTCCAAGGCACTCCTCGGGCATGACTTCGACGCCGAGCGGGCGGCAGCGCAGATCCGGATGCTCATCCTGCCGCCCAGCAACATGCAGATCTTCTACACCCTTCTCGAGCTCGTCGCGATCATCTTGCTGATCCTGCTGCTGATCAGCTTCGTGATGCGATCTGCTCTAGTGCTGCTGCTAGTGGTGGCCGCGCCCCTGGCCCTGGCCTGCCATGCACTGCCGCACACCGATGGGCTGGCCCGGTTCTGGTGGCGAGCTTTCACCGGCCTGCTGGTCATCCAGGTCGCTCAGTCGCTCACGCTCGTTCTCGCCGTCCGAATCTTCTTCAACCAGGATGGCCGCTTCCTGCTCGGTGTCGCTCCCTCAGGACAACTGGTCAACCTCATCCTGGCCATCTGCCTGCTGATCATTCTGGTCCGGATCCCGTCCTGGATCTCCCGGCGGATCTTCATCCAGACCTCCGGGTCAACGATCACGCGGATCATCAAGTACGCCGTGATGTCCAAGCTCACGATGCCGGTCCTGAAAGCCATGCATCTCGGCAAGGGCGGCAGCGGAGGCGAGGGCAGGATCGGTAAGGCGGCAACACGGGCGCTGGCAGGAAAGGTCATCGCCGGCACGATCGGTGGACCCGCCGGCACCGCCGCGGCAACGGCGCTCACTGCCGCTTCCGCCGCCCGCAGTGGGTCAGGGCCAGCTAAACACGCCCCGACCGGCGCCCGGCGCCCCGTACGAGCCTCCGACTGGCAAGCCGCACCGATCAAACATGCTCCTGCGGGGCCTGCCATTCAAGGCAGGTACCAGCCCACGCCGAGCCCCAAACCGCCGGAACGGCCGAACACGCCGGTGTACGGCTATCCGCGCACGACCTACTACGCCAACGGGCCGGCGGGGCTCGGCCAGATGATGGCGCTCAGGAATCGGGCGGAGTCCAGCCCGAACCGGGCCATCGAGCCGCCGAAGGGCCAGCGCCCGGTTCCGCCCATCGTCTCGCCTACTGCGCCGATCCCCGGCCAGGTGGAGTGGCCCGAAAATCGCGGCCGTACCCCCACCCCGCCGCGCCGCCGCCCGCGCAAGCCGCGAGGGGGTGGCAGTCAATGAGCTGGGACGAGTCGATCGCCCGAATCCCGGCCGATGTAGAGCAGCCGGACAAGATCCTCGGATCGTTCACCGCCCGCCAGCTGATCATCCTGCTCGGCGCCAGTGCCGCGCTCTACGGCGCTTACGTGGCAGTCGGCGACCGCGTGTCGCTCATGGTCTTTGCCGCAGTGGCCCTGCCCGTGGCAATTGCCGCGATCCTCCTGGCCGTCGGGCAACACGACGGCATCTCCCTCGACCGCTACGTGCTGGCAGCCATCCGGCACCAGCGCTCCCCCAAGCACCTGGTCACATCCCCTGAGGACATTCCCATGCCACCCAGCTGGATAGCGGCCAAGCCGCAACGCCCGCCTGCCCCGCTCAGACTTCCCGCCCGCGGTGTCGCAGGCGATGGCCTGGTCGATCTCGGGCCGGACGGGGTCGCCGCCGTGGCTGAGGTCTCCACCGTCAGCTTCGCCCTACGCACCCCTGATGAGCAGGACGCCCTGGTCGCGGTGTTCGGCCGCTGGCTCAACTCGCTGTCAGGACCCGCCCAGATTCTCGTCAGAGCCGAACGCGTCGATCTGACGGAGACCGTCGCATCGCTGCAGGACAACGCCCGGCAATTGCCCCATCCTGCACTTGCCTCCGCTGCGCTCGAACATGCCGCCTTCCTGCATGAGCTGTCCGCTCGCCATGACCTGCTGCGCCGCCAGGTGCTGCTGATCATTCGCGAGCCAGCCGTCGGCACCAACAGCCGCGACGTGGCCGCCGCGCGAGCGCTACGCCGCCTGGACGAAGCAACCAGGGTGCTCAGCTCCTGCGGGATCACCGCGCGACTCTTGGATGCCCGCGCCGTCGCCGCACTGCTGGCCTCCTGCTTCGACCCCTCAGCCCCTCCTCTGCCCGACGACGACATCGCCCTGCCCGGCGAGGTCATCACGACAGGAGGCACCTGGTGAAGATCCGCCGCCCCTCAAGCGGTTTCGGTCCACAGGCTGTGGAAATCGAAGCCCGCCATGTGACGATCGGCGAAAGTTTGTGCGCCACTCTGGCGATCACCGGCTACCCGCGCGAGGTCGCCCCCGGATGGCTGGAACCACTGCTCACCTACCCAGGGCGGCTCGACGTCTCCCTGCACATCGAACCCGTTCCCTCCCTCGTGGCCGCCGATCGCCTGCGCAAGCAGCTGGCCCGGCTGGAGTCCGGCCTTCGCTCCGACCACGAGCACGGCCGACTCCTGGACCCGGGCGCTGAGGCAGCCGCCGAAGACGCCCAAGAGCTGGCCTCTCGCATCGCACGCGGCCAGGCCAAGCTCTTCCGCGCCTCCATCTACCTCACCGTGCACGCCACCTCCGCCTCCGAACTGGATGACGCCTGCGCCCAGGTACGGGCGCTGGCTGCCTCCCTGCTCCTGGACGCCCGCCAGATGACCTTTCGACAGCTGCAGGGCTGGGTCTCCTCGCTCCCGCTCGCCTACGACAACCTCACCATGCGCCGCACTTTCGACACCCCGGCCCTGGCGGCGGCGTTCCCCTTCACCAGCCCCGACCTCACCACAGAGCTCGGCGCAACCGCTGTGCTGTACGGCGCCAACACCGCCAGTGCCTCCCTGGTGGCCTGGGACCGGTTCGCCCAGGACAACCACAACTCGGTCACCCTGGCCCGCTCCGGCAGCGGCAAGAGCTACCTCACCAAGCTCGAGGCACTCCGCTCGCTGTACGCGGGCATCGAAGTGGCCGTCATCGATCCCGAGGACGAATACGCCCGCCTCGCCCATGCGGTGGGCGGCGCGTACGTCCACCTTGGGGCGCCCAAAGTCCGCCTCAACCCGTTCGACCTGCCGCCGAAGAACCAACGCGGCGAAGACCCTCTCACCCGCCGGGCGCTGTTCCTGCACACGCTGATCGCCGTCATGCTCGGCGAGCCGATCGGCAACGCCGGCAAAGCGGCACTCGACCGGGCCATCCTTGCCACCTACCGGCAAGCAGGCATTACCACCTCTTCGGAGACCTGGAATCGTCGGCCACCGCTCCTGCGCGACCTTGCCGCGAACCTCGCCGAGGATTCCGATCCAAAGGCCAAGGAACTTGCCGCTGGGCTGGCACCGTACGTCTCCGGCAGCCATCGTCAGCTGTTCGATGGCGCCACGACGACCCGCCCCGACTCCCACCTGATCGTCTTCTCCCTACGGGACCTGCCAGAGGAACTCAAAGCGGTCGGAACCCTGCTGACGCTGGACGCTATCTGGCGCCGCATATCCGACCCCTACAACCGGCGTCCCCGCCTGGTCGTCGTCGACGAGGCCTGGCTGCTGATGAAGATCCCCGAGGGCGCGCAGTTCCTGCTCCGCATGGCCAAATCCGCCCGCAAGCACTGGGCTGGCCTGTCCGTAGTGACCCAAGACGCCGCCGACCTACTCGGTTCCGAGCTCGGCCAGGCCATCGTCGCCAACTCCACCACCCAGATCCTGCTCCGCCAGGCACCACAGGCGATCGACAAAGTCGCCGAGGCGTTCCGGCTCTCCGATGGCGAGCGGCAGTTGCTCCTGTCCGCGGAAAGGGGAACCGGGCTGCTCACAGCCGGGACGAGCGGTCAGCGCTGCCCGCTCCAAGTGATCTCCAGCCCACGAGAACACGAGCTCGTCACCTCGTCGCCGCAGGAGCTGGCCGAATTCGACGACGAGGAGATCGGCCTATGATCTACGACCTCCTCAAGGATCCCGACGCCGCCCTGAACCGGGCGCTCGACTGGCTGACCACGCACGGCTGGCACATCGTCGCCATCCTCTTCGCCGTCGAGGTACTCGCCGTGCTCCTGCGCGCCTGCGCCGTCAGACTGCGCCATCACCGCCTCGTACGAGGTGCAAGATGCATCGAGATCCTCGCACCGCCCGTGGCGACCATGCCAGGCGCTGAGGCGCTCTGGGGCAACCTTGTGGGATTGCTCAGGCCCTCATGGAAGCGGCTGCTGTTCGGACAGCCGCATCTCGCCTTCGAGTACACCTTCGGCACTGCTGGCGTGAAGATCGCCCTGTGGGTGCCCGGCTCGATCCCGCAACACCTCGTGGAGCACGCGATCGAAGCGGCCTGGCCCTCCTCACGCACGACTATCCACGAGGCGGCCCCGCCGGTTCCCACTCGGGGATTCGCGAGCGGCGGCCAGCTCATCCTGGCCCGGTCCGAGCGGCTTCCGATCAGGCATGACCACAGCACTGACCCACTGCGCGCGCTCATCGGCGCAGCGGTTGGGATGCCGGGCTGGCAGCACGCCTGCGTGCAAGTCCTCGCCCGACCGGCAACAGGCCATCGACTGATCACTGCTTGGGGCGGTGCCACCGCTCGACTGCTGAGGTCCCTGCTCGACCTCGTCAACCCTGGACCGCGCCACCTGCCTCAGCCTGCCGGCGACTGGGCCAGCCGGCTGGAAGAGGCAGCCGAAGCCCGAGCAATCAGGGATAAGGCTCACCACTCCCGTTATGAAGTCACCATCCGCTACGCCGTCCAAGCAGATGCGCTCTCCTCCACCGACCCGACCTCGGCGAAAACCCGCAAGAACGCCATCCGCGGGCGCGCCCACGCACTCGCCTCAGCGTTCGCCCTCTTCAGCGGGCACAACCGGCTGGAACGCCGACGGCTGTTCCTGCCCGCTGCCCGCCTCGCCTCACGCCGGATGAGTCGTGGCTACCTGCTATCGGTGCCCGAGCTGTCCGCGGTCGCCCACCTTCCCCTCGACGTCGCGGTACCGGGCCTCCAACGAGCAGGGGCCAACACCGTCCCGCCCTCCCCGACGATCGCCCGCGGCGGACCATCCGCTAAGGTGCTCGGCTTCTCCGACGCCGGCCACGATCGCCCCGTCGCGTTGCGGGTCGTCGACTCCTTCCACCACGTCCATGTGATGGGCCCCAACGGCACCGGCAAGTCCACCCTTCTGGCCCAGATGATCCTCTCCGACATCGAGGCCGGCCGCGGCGTAGTCGTCATCGAGGCCAAGGGCGACCTCGTACGGGACCTGCTCGGACTGGTCCCAGAGGAGAAAGCCGACAAGGTCGCCCTGATCGACCCGGACGACAGGTATCCCAGGCCCTCCCTGAATGTCCTGGGCGGCCCGGACCTGGCCATGGGCGTGGACAACCTGGTCGGCATCTTCCATCAGATCTACGCCGACTACTGGGGACCCCGTACCGACGACATCCTGCGCGGCTGCGCCCTCACCCTCGCCCGCAACAACGGCACCCTCGCCGACATCCCCACCCTGCTGTCGGACACGGCCTTCCGCCGACGGCAGACCGCCACCATCGGGGACCCTCTGCTGCGCGGCTTCTGGAGCTGGTACTCCGCCCTCTCGGAGCCCGCTCAAGCCAACGTCACCGCCCCCATCATGAACAAGCTACGCGCCTTCCTCCTACGGCCGTTCGTCCGCGACGTTCTCGGCTCCACCAGGTCAACGTTCGACCTGGGAGAAGTGCTCGACGGCGGGATCCTGCTCGTCCGCCTCCCCAAAGGCGTCCTCGGCGACGACTCCGCCCGCCTGCTCGGCTCGATGATCCTCGCTCAGGTCTGGCAGGCCGCGTCCCGTCGAGCCAAGTTCGGCCACGCACGCAGCCCGGCCGCGCTGTACGTCGACGAGTGCCACAACTTCCTCACGCTGCCGCACGCGCTGGCCGACATGCTCGCCGAAGCGCGCGCGTACCGGATCTCCCTCACCCTCGCTCACCAGCACTTGGCCCAGCTCCCGCGCCAGCTCCGCCAGGCCATCTCATCCGATGCCCGCAACAAGATCTACTTCTCGCTCTCCCCTCAGGACGCCGACGAGGTGGAGCACCACTTCACGCCCTACCTGACCGCCCACGACCTGGCCAACCTCGACGCCTTCCAAGCCGCCGCCCGCCTGGTCGTCCGCTCGGCCGAAGCGCCGCCGTTCACCCTCCGGACCAGACCCCTGCCTGAACCCTCCCACGACGTCGCCAAGCGCATCCGCGCTGCCGCGGCACAGGCGCACGGCCGTACAACAGCCGCCGCCACCCCCAAGCCGGACGCCCGGCGCACCTTCTGAAAGGAGAACCACCATGTCCACGATCCGCTACACCCCCCGCATGCTCGGCGAGCTGGCGATCCGGCTCACCCAGCGCGACCGCACCCTGATCCGCCTGCTCCACGGCTTCCGGGTCCTGACCTCGCCGCAGGTCAGCGAGATGTTCTTCGACACCGACGACGCTGCCCGTCGGCGGCTGCTGGCGCTGACCCGCATGGGCATCCTCGAGCGATTCCGCCCCAACCTCCCGCCGGCCATGGGCACAGCGCCGTACCACTACGTCATCGGTGAAACGGCCGCCGCGGTACTCGCCTCCGAGGACGGCGTCGACCTGTCCGACTTCGGCTACCACCGCGACCGGGTCCTCAGCATCGTCTACAGCCAGAGGCTCGCCCACACCGTCGGTACCAACGGCATAGCCGCCAGCCTGTACGGCTTCGCCCGCCGCCATCCCGACGCCGAACTGACCGCCTGGTGGCCCGAACGCCGCTGCTCCGCCGAGTGGGGATCCATGGCGCGACCGGACGCCTACGGCCGCTGGACCGAAGGACCCCACAGCATCGAATTCTTCCTCGAATACGACACCGGCACCGAACCACTGGACCGCGTGGCTCACAAGCTGGACGGCTACGCCAAGCTCACCGAGTCCAGTCGGATTGTCACGCCCGTCCTCTTCTGGGTCCAGGGCGAGCGCAGGGAAGCCAATCTCCGCAAGAAGCTCAAGCACCACCCCGGCAACATGTTCGTCCCCGTCGCCACGGGCCATTCCGCCACGGTCGACGGCACGGTGGACGACGGACCCGCAGGCGCCCGCTGGTTGCCCACCGACGTGGAAGGCCCGCGCTGCAGGCTGGCAGAGCTCGCCAAACACTGGCCAGGGCTCGGACCCCAGGCGGCCCCCGAACCATCCGAGGAGGTGGCCGAATGATCCTTGAAGCCGGGCTCGCCAAAGCCATCGCCGCAGGAGGAGGGTTGGTCTCCGGAGCCGCCATCATCGCCGGGATGGTCGGCGGAGGTAAGTACGCCACAGCCCAAGCCGACCCCGTGCAACTTGCCTCAGCCGTCTGCGCCTACACCAACAAGTCCCCAACCACCAAGAGGAGCGCAGCGCCCACAGACGCCCAACTGACACCCCATCAGGCAGCCAACGCGCGCATCATCATCAACACGGCCACTGAACTCGGGCTACCACGCCGCGCCGCCGTCATCGGCATAGCCACCGCCCTGCAGGAATCCTCGCTCGACAACAGCACCGTGGGCGATCACGGCCGCGCTTTCGGAATCTTCCAGCAGCACCCCGAGTACGGCTGGGGCACCCGAGCCCAGGTCTCCACCCCTAGCCATGCCACACGGACCTTCTTCGACCACCTGACCAAAATCAAGAACTGGACAGCCAAGCCCCTCACCGCCGTGGCCCAGACCATCCAACGATCAGGCTTTCCCAACGCCTACGCCAAGCATGAAGCCCAGGCGGAACGCCTCGTCACCGCCCTGACAGAGCCCACCGCCGGCCGAAAGGCTCGCGACAGGTTGGAGCTGTCCCCCGCGGATGCCAAGGCTGTGCGCGCCAGCCTCGAACTGGCGACGTCACTGGGTGTTACCCGAGCCGCTGTCGTGGCCGATGTCGAGATGGCGCTCCAGGCCGGTGCCCTTCGTAGCGCGGGCAAGAACGCCAAGCCGGGGGACAGCACTGCCCAACTGGCCGAGGAGATCGTTCACACCGTCGCCAGCCAGCTCTGCAAGGAGCTGTCCCAGAAGATCGGACAAGTCCTGGACCGGGAAACTCTCGCCGCGATCCGAACGTCCGGCCGCGGCACGGTAGCCCTCACCGCCGCTCTCAAAATGATCGGAGTCCCCTACTCCTGGGGCGGCGGCGGCCCAACGGGACCGAGCTACGGCATCGGCCACGGCGCCGGAACCAAGGGCTTCGACTGCTCGGGCCTGGCCGAGTACGCCTGGGCCAAGGCCGGTGTGCGGGTCGGCGGGCACACCTCCACGCAATGGCGCTCTGGCGTCCGCGTACCGCGCTCTCAACTCAAGCCAGGAGACCTGGTCTTCTTCGCCACCAACCCCAAGGACCCGTCCACCATCCATCATGTGGTCCTGAACATCGACGGCCAGCGCTACGTGCACGCCCCAACCACCGGCAGCAAGGTTCAGGTGGGGCAATGGACAGCGAACCGAGAAGCCGAGTTCGCTGGTGCCGTACGCCCGGGATGATCCCGGCGTACGCTGGAGGTGACCGCTCTCACCTTTTGACCAATCGGTATGAGTAGGTCAGCGGAAGGGCCCACGCAATTGGCGCGGGCCCTTCTGTTCTAAAGAGGTTTTGAGAGCTGCGATGGTCGAGGTCAAGATCGAGGTGTCAATGGCTCGGAAAAGAACACTTTTGGCACACGTGACGGCGTCGCTGCTCGTCCTCTTGGGAATCATCTGCGGCTTGGCAACAAACGTGGTCAGTGAGTACTTCCCTGAGATCGTCACTGAGCGGCGCGAGTGGTGGGTCGGAGGCCTCGTTGGCACGGGGCTCTTGATGATCCTTCTTACGGTGCTCGCGCCGATCCTGGCGAATCGCCGTGCTCATGCGCACCTGTTCCATGTTCCTCCACTGGAGGAAGGCTGGGTGACCCGCGCCGAGCTCGACAAGGCCATTAACACGCTACTCAGGCGCGACACGGGAGCCGTGGGTGTCACGACCGCGTTGGTGGGTGCAGGTGGATTCGGCAAAACCTCACTCGCGATCGCAGCCTGCCGCGATGATCGAGTTCGGCGACATTTCAAAGGCGGCATCGCATGGGTTTCCATCGGCCAGGAGAGGACAGGCAGCGATCTCACGTCGCTCATCAACGATCTCGTGGAGGAGCTTGACGGTACACGGCCAGAGACCGTGGATGCGGAGGTGGCTGGGCGGATGCTCGCCAACAGCCTCGCCGAGCGAGGCCGAGTTCTACTGGTCGTCGACGACATCTGGTCGACCCGACAGCTACGCCCCTTCCTCCCGATCACTGAGCAGTCGCGCCTTCTGGTGACTACCCGAAGGCCCCGGACTCTCCCGGATGCCAGTGCGAACGTACTTGTCGACGAAATGACTCCCCATGTGGCCATTCAACTGCTCACCAGGAACCTGGAGCCCATGGGGGAGGAACTCACAACTACGCTCCTACAACTGACAGGACGATGGCCCCTGCTCCTGTCGCTGGTCAACGCACGCCTAGTGATCGACGCCAACCAGGGCGCGGACCTGATCGCGGCCGGCTCCTATGCAGCAAAGCGATTGCTCGTGGCAGGACCGGCAGCGCTGGACGTCACAGAAACGGAGCAGCGCGAAACAGCGGTAGCCGCCACCGTCGAATACAGTTCGAGCGCTCTTGGACAGGGCGGGCGGGACCGATTTCTGGAGCTGGGAATATTTCCAGAGGACATCGAGATTCCGCTACCCGTTATCGAACTTTTCTGGCACAGCACCGGAGGCCTATCTGCCGAGCAAACGCGGCGACTATGCGAGGAGCTTGAAGGGCTTTCTCTCATAAGCAAGCACTGGCTGGATGGTTCCACGCCAGCGGTTGTGCTGCATGACGTCATTCGTGCGTATGCACTCTCCGATCACGGCCTCGGAGCCGACGGCGCGGTAGCCGCTCATCGAGCGTTTGTGGAAGGTGCGCGGGAGCTTCTTGGCAACGACAGAGCAAGCGGGGAATGGTGGCAGCTCCCAAGCAGCGCCAGCTATCTATGGAATCACCTTGCCTACCATATGCGCGGTGCGACGATGGAGTCTGAGCTCGACGCGTTGGTGGGAGACGCGCGCTGGCTAGTCGAGCGCATATGCCGATTTGGCCTTGTCGCAGCAGAAGGGGATTTGAACACATCCACGTCGCCGTTGCCGCAGCAGATCGCACGCTATATAGCTAGAAACACTCATTTGCTTGATGCATTGGATTCTGAGCCCCAAACAAGGTCGCATATCCTTTCGCACCTGTACGCGATCCCTGGGATGATGCCGTCGCCCGCCGTAGCCTGCAGGACGATGAAGACGTCGTTCATCCAGCCAAGCTGGCCAATGCTGGAAGAGTGTTCTAGCGAACTACTGCGCACTCTCATCGGTCATACAAAGTCCGTACGCACGGTAGCGATCTCTGCAGATGGTACGTGGCTGGCATCGTCGTCGACAGACGGAACGATCCGCGTGTGGGGTACAGACGGCACTCTACAAGCCGTCATTACGCAGCAGAAAGCTGAGGTGGAGTCAGTGGCTGTCGCGCCACGTGGTAAGTGGTTGGCCGCGTCGCTGTCTGACGGAACGGTTTCGGTTTGGAATGCCGACGGCACTCTTCGCTCCACTGTCGACGGCTCTGGCGGCACAAAGACGGTGGCCATCGCCCCCGACGGCAGTTGGTTCACCACCAGCACGTCGCAAGAGGACACTGTATGCCTGTGGGACGTAGACGGTAATTCTCTCGGCACTCTCATCGGGCATACCGGAGGCGTCAACCATGTGGCGATAGCTCCGAACGGCACATGGATCGCCACAGCCTCATACGACGGAACCGTTCGCTCCTGGGAACCCAATGGGAGGCTGCTGCATATCATGGAAGGGCACTCCGACGGAGTGAAAGCCGTATCCATCTCTGCCGACGGCTCGTACATCGTTAGTACATCCTACGATGGCACAGTACGCCAGTGGACCTGCGAGGGGGCCGACCGGAACGGCTTCCCGATTCGCGCACCGAGGACAAAATCAACAGCCATCGCACCTGCTGGGGCATGGCTGGCCACGCTCTCAAACGAAGACCTGAACGTGCGGATCTGGAATAGCGACGGAACCATGCGGGCGGCACTACCCATGCGTTCCATAAACGCAATGGTCCTGGCTCCAGAAGGTAGCGTTCTGGTTACCCTCTCCGATGACAATTTAATCCGCACTTGGGATAAAAACGGGCGTGGACATGCCATTTTGCGTGGCCATACCGGCAGAATCACTGCTGCTGCCATCGCCTCTGACGGAACCTGGCTCGCCAGTGCTTCAAATGACAGCACAGTGCGACTATGGACCACGGAAGCCAACGATGAGGACACGCGCCTGGCCGGTGTCAAACAAATCGCTGTATCCCAGGACAGCACCTGGCTCGCCACCGTCTCCGACGACCGCGCAGTGCGCCTATGGAACGCTAATGGCAATGAGCGAACAACATTGCCGGAGGCGGCCGACCATGTATTAACAGCCCCTAACGGTGCCTGGCTGGTCACCATCTCTAATGAAACCTATCCTGATCGATCAACGTTCATCGGCCGTCGGCACGCCAGCGCCGCAAGGACTAAAGTGAGCCTTTGGAGCCCCAATGGCACGAAAAGCGCGCTAGCGGCGGGCCCAGACATAACATCAGCCGTCGTAGAGATCGCCCCCGACAGTACATGGTTAGCCGCTGTCGTTACCAGCGAGACCTATGACGATGGCAAGAAATTGGGCAAAGACATGTCTGACAGCAAACAAAGCGCCATTCATTTGTGGAACGCTGAACGGCACACCACGAATAACGCTTCAAGCCGCCTCAAGCAATCCTAAACACTTGACAATCTCCCCTTGTGGCGCCTGGTTTGCGGCAGGATTTTCGAATCGCGTTGTCCGACTTTATGACGCCTACGGCAATGAACGGGGTACTTCTCTTGACTCCCTGGACGTAAAATCTGTCTGTATTGCTCCCGATGGCAGTTGGTTCATGGCCATAAGGAGGCAGTCTGTAGAGCTGTACGCCGCCGATGGCGAGCACAAGAACTCTATTTTTCCGACGTCCGGACTGCCAAACTCCGTACAGGTCGCAGGCAACGGAACTCTCATTGCGATCGTGACGCTCGCACAAACAGTGGAGCTTTATTCTCCTAATGGAAGGCTAGCGGGAATTATCCAAAATTCTTCCGGCGCACTGCGCTCCGTTATTGTGGCTCCTGACGGTTCTTGGGTGGCGACTGTTCTGGCTGGGATGACCGGCCTCGAGGTTAAGCTGTGGAATCCTGATGGTGGTGCCCGCTACGCTTTCCCTCTAGAAGTGAGCGCGATAGCCGCTTCGCCCGATGGTGCAGGAATTGCCACGATTAGTCCTGACGGCATCGTCAACCTTTGGGATCCCGCCCACCTGCCAGCTCGAAGCGGCACGCGAATCGCGGGTTCTCCACGATTCCTTACTTGGTTCTCGGATGGGTGCAGGCTCGCGATAGGCACCGACATTGGCATGAATGTATTTTCCATTCATTCCGATATAAGTTAACAGGCCCGTGCAAGCCGCAGTAGAGGGACGCATGCTGCTCGTCTACGCAGGCCCTGATCCGATGACGATCGCCAGCCGACAAGCCCAGATTGGTCCCGGAACCAAATGCATCGAGGTGGATCGAGATCCCAAGAAACGGCGGGCCGCAGGCCTAGCTGTCCGGAAAGCATGCCTGAAGGAGCGTGTAGCCCGGCATATGCTCGGCAGGACGTACGGCGACGGTGAACATCTCCGGATCGTCGAACACCGGCTCTCCGTTCGGGCGACGCGTGTAGGGGACACGTCCGTAGTCCACACCGTTGCTCTGGTCGAAGCTCATCCAGGTGATGGCTTCCTGTTCCCCTTCACGTAGCGGGTGGTTCGAGACGGCTCGGCTGTAGACCTTGTCGGGCGTGATCAGCCATACCTGGGGGACGGCGAAAATCCATCGCGTCGCCGCGATCTCCTGCGCCTTGGCCGCGGCTCGAGTTTCGAACGCGGTTGCGGACTGCTCGTCACGTAGGTAGTCGTAGTCACTCAGCACGAGTTGGCGCTCGCCCCGGAGCGCAACGATGGCAGGGCAGTCGCGAGCGATGATGCTCTTCTCCAGCCGGCCGATCACGTCGAAGAGCAACTCAGCCGTCTCGTCGTTCATCGCGTCCTCCGAACCCCGCAGTTCCCCACAGATCCTGTCAGACGCGATGCGCTGCGTGGCGCCGGTCGTGGCGCCACGCAGCTGGGCAGAAGGTCAGGCAGAGGTGCGCAGGATGGAGCGGTTGAGCACTTTCTCCAGGGTCTGCACGGTGGTCAGGTCGAGGTCGTCGACGTCGCCGGTGACCATGCGGTGCATGTTGCGTTCGGCGCGTACGGCGCCGCGGACGGTCTGGCCATGGTGGGTGTAGGTGTTGACGGCCTGCAGGACACCGAAGGCGGTGCCGCCCCAGCGGGCGACGCGTTCGTCCTGCGTCCACAGGCGGGTCAGGGCGAGGCGCTTGGTTTCGGCCAGGGTGCGGCCTCTGCCACGCTCTTGCGGGATCGGGACGTGCTGGTCCAGGAAGGCGCGCCAGTGGCTGTCGGACACCTCGACCCGGCAGAGTTGCTGCACTTCGGCGGCGAAGTTGTCCGCGGCCTGGTGGATGATCCCGAGGGCGTCGCGGACGTCGACGATGCGGGCCAGGCTTTTGCGGGAGTGCTTGATCTTTACGCGCCTGGCGTTGGCAGAGGCCAGGGCTGCGGACAGGGTGTTGTCGCAGACGATCAGTTGGGCACCGGTCTGGTAGGTCGAGGACAGCGAGCCGTCCAGAGAGGTGGCCGCGGACAGGAACGGGCGGAAGGCCACGCCCTCTGGAGTGGTGCAGGTGTCGGGGAGCTCGACCTGGACCCAGGCCAGTGCGCCGCTGCGGAGCAGCCCGGCCGAGCCGATGGCCAGGTCATCGTCCAGGATCGTTTCGATGTGGTGGACGAGCCAGCGGTTGTATTCGTGGATTTGGAAGCCCTGTTTGAAGATTCCCAGGATCTGACCGGTGTCGGGGCGGATGATCGTCTTGCGGGTGGGGTCGGTCAACCGCGTGACGCCATCCTCGGTCAGGTAGCTGGTCTCTACGGTGCCTTCAACCGGCTGCCAGTGGAAGAGGCGGCGTTTGACGTCGGCGACGGGGATGGGACCGGGGTAGTGGTTGGGTTCGTCACCCTGGTGACCGGCGCGGTAGTGCCAGGCTGTGCCGCGCTTGGCGGTGAAGCCGATAAGCGTGTTCTGGTTAAGCCAGGTCAGGCTCTCGCGGGACATGAAGACCTCCGTTTGTGTTTGGGCATGCTGAAGGCGCCCCGGGCTCGGTAGGTGGCCCGGGGCGCGGTCGGTGCGGGTCAGGCGGGCTCGCCGTGCCAGAGACGCAGGGCGTGCTGGGTGTCGTCGCGGGTGGGGCGGTGGGCGGCGCGTAGATCGGCCAGGGTCCACGCCAGGCGCAGTATCCGGGTCAGGGTGCTGGGTGTCAGCGCACCAGCGTGTAGGTGGCTTTCGAGCGGGTCGAGGGCGTCGGCGTCGAGGCGGTGGCTGGTGCGCAGTTCCGAGGGCGGGATCTGAGCGTTGGTCCGCCAGGGCGTGCCCGCCAGCCGGTGGGCTGCGCGGGCACGGGCTGCGGCCACCCGATCGGCGACCGTGCTGCTCGGCTCGCCCGGCTGGGCGTTGCAGTCGATAGGGTCGATGGGCGCGATGATCTCGATCCGCTCGCGCAGGCCCGCGAGGCGGTTGAGGTAGCGATGCCGCTCCACCGGACCGCATCGACACGTGTTTGCGCCGCTGCAGGCGCAGGGTGAACTGGCTAGCAGCAGTTGGAAACGGGCAGGCACGGACATCACACCCTGCCAACTGGCGAGCACGATCTCGCCGGTCTCGAGCGGCATACGGAGACCGTCCAGCACGCTGCGGGCGTATTCGGGCGCCTGGTCCAGGAACAGCACTCCGGCATGCGCGAGTGACACAGCTCCAGGACGGAACCGCCCGGCGGCATGGCGGCCGAAGATCGCGGCGGCGGTGTTGGTGTAGTGCGGTGCACACAGCGGCGGCCGTCGCCTTCGCCGCGGGGTCTCGGTCAGCGCGTAGATCTCGGCCACCTCGGCGAGGCTGGCGTCATCGAGCGGGGGCAGGATGCCGGGCAGACGTTCGGCCAGCATCGTGGCCGGGCCGTCTCCGATCAGCAGGAGATGATGCCCGCCAGCCGCGCACACTTCCAGGGCATGACGCGCGGCGTGGTTGCCTGGCAGGTCCGTCAGATCGAGCGCTGGCCCCCGCGTCGAGTCTGACGGTGTCGGCGCTGGGGCCGGTGCGTCACTGTTGAGCCGATCCACCAGTTCGGTCAATGACCCTGCCGCGATGACGGCACAGCGGATCTCCTGGCTGGCGTGGCCGCGCGGGATGGCGATGCTCCGGATGCCGGAGGTGACCAGGGTCCGCATGGCGCAGGACAGGCCACGAATCTGCCGGATGGCACCGTCCAGGCCGAGTTCCCCCAGGAACGCGGTGTGCGACAGCCGTTTGAGAGGGATCTTGCCACTGCCGGCCAGGATGGCTACCGCGATGGCCACATCCAGGGCGGAGCTGTACGCGGGTATGCCGGAGGGGAGCACGGTGACCGTGATCCGCTCCGGTGGCCAGTCATAGCCGCTGTTCACGATCGCGGCGCGGACCCGGTCTCGGATCCCGGCTGCCGTGGTGTCCGGCAGGCCGGTGAGGTGAAAGCCGTGCCCGCCTGGTGAAAGGCGGGCCTCGATGCGGACGGGGTGCCCGGACAGGCCTATCACTATGGCAGAGGAGGCCGCGGCGAAGGCCATCACCGGCCACCGCCCTCAACCGGCTCCGGCAGACGCGGCCGCACTGCCTGAGGACAGCGCTCGATCTGGGCCTCGATCTCCTCAGCCATGCCAGCGATGTTCGCCTTGTCGATCACTGATGGCGGCATGCCGTGATCGAGGGCATGCTCCAGCAGAGCGGCCATGCTGTAGCGCGGGTCATCGGACAGGGCACGGTCGAGCGCGATGCGCGCCAGAGTGCCCACACCGCTGCTGTAGGCGGCGAAGGCGAGCAGTGTGGCTGGAGCGGCGACGTAGCCCGGTTCGGCCCGGCGGGTGATCTCGCCCCACAACTTGATGTGGGCCGATGCTGTGTTGGTACCGAGCCGCGTCATCGCGATGTCGCGGACCGCTTTCGACGTGAGCAGCACGCCCAGCCAGGCCACCTGCTCCGGTGTGATCGGCTGATCAGCGGCGCTGCGTGCGAACGCTTCGTGGACCTGGTGCAGTCCCTCGTCATACCAGTACCGGGGCGTGGCGGTGCGCAGCAGCCTGGCAGCGCGCTTGCGGGCGGCGCGCGTGGCCTGCTGCACGGCCTGGCGATCCAGGCCACCCACTGGGGCCAAGGTAGCGGCGAAGGCGTCGCGGTCTGGCCACGCGGACAGACCCGCCATGACCGCGCTGGCCGCCGCAGCGCTGGTGGTGAGGTCGTACGGGGTGCCGCCTTCAGTTCCATCCTCCGGGTAGGACCAGTAGCGGCCGTCTGCGCAGCGCAGCACTTGCCTGATCTGAATACCAGTGGAGGCGAGCGCCCCCTGCAGATCGTCCAGCAGAGGGATGATCTGATCGGGAGAGCCGTAGCCGATAATGGCGGCCTCGTCGGTCCGGTGATGGGCCAGGACATTCAGGCTGGTCGCGATCAGGTCGTGGGCCTCGTCCGGGTTGTCGGGAAGGTCGTGACGCATCGCGTTGACCAACGCCTGATCATGGAAGGCGAGGATGACCAGGCTGAGTGCCGGATGGTAGCCGAGCAGGTACGGGACGATGGCGAGGTAATCGACGGGGTGCGACAGGCGTACGGTTTCGGTCACGGCAGGACACCTCCAGAGATGGGAGACAGGGGGCGGAAAGGCGAAGCGCGCCGCACGGTCCGGACAATGGGCCGCACGGCGCGATGACATGGCGGCGTGGCGGATCGATGTTCCTGGCGTGCGACCCGATGGGGCCGCGCCGGGGGGCGTTAAAGCCAGATTCGGCAGAGCCGCTGATGGCGGGTGGTGGTCAGGGAGTACCGGCACGCGGGGATGACCACTTCCCCGTCGTCGCGGATCCAGGCGATGGGGGTGGCATACGACAGCACCACGTACACGATGCGCGGCTCATCAGCCCGGTAGCGCTCCACCCAGTCGGATGAAAGACAACCGGTCTCGGCTGGGGGCGAGTACATCGCTGACAGCCCGCCGTTGGTGGTGAACGCGGCGCGCTGGGCGAGTCGCAGGCCGGGGAAGCGGGACCGGCGGGAGGCAGGCGGCATGGGCGCTCACCTCTTATCGCAGCCGGGGGAGAGGTGATCTGCGCCGCAGTAGCCGCACAGGTCCTCCAGCGCGTACAGCGACAGTTCCTCGGCGTAGCAGTCACGCCAGGCAAGCTGTGCAGGTGTGTAGGCGTCGAAATAGTCGGCGTCGGTGTCGCCTGGTCGCAGCGTCAGATAGCTGAGCACGGTGGTGGCGGACTTGATCAGTGTGTCGGCGGACAGTACGACCCCGACGGGCGAGCTGATGTCGGTGGCAGAGAAGATCGTCGTGTTGTGGCGCGACAGCCGATACAGCCACCGGATTCGCCCGTCGTCAGTGCGGCTGTGTGGCCACAGTTCGAGCAGGTGACTGGCATCGATCGGCCATCCGGCCAGCAGCCGGGAAGTGATCTGCCAGCGTGTGGGCAGGGCGATGCCGTCAAGTACGGCCATAAGGGTGACCTCCTCGCGATCGACGCTCACTCTCGCCCGGCGGGACCGGAGGCAAGGGTGAGGGTGGTTCTGGTCCCGCCACGATGGCGTTGGCCCGGCGGATGCCGTACTGGAGCGCATCCCGCAGGCATGCGTGAAAGAGCACCCCGGGAAAGCGCTCACGAATTTGATCGAGATCGGTTACCGTTCCGCTCCAATCCTCCTCCTGGCCAGGCCCAGGGGGCAGGAACAGATGCCGGAATGAACACCGCGGCCCGTGCGCCATCGGCGCGAGCCGTGGGCACAGCACCACCACGAAAAGTTGCTCGGCAGGGGTAACTTCCATGGGCGACCTCCTAACGGGCATGCGGAACCGCCCGGGCAGTCCTGCCGTACCCCCGGGACGGATCTCAAGGAAGAGAAGACAAGGCGCCAGAAGAAAGACCCAAGCCATCATCCAGGGAGGAACACCCAGGCTCTCAAGTGGGGCGATACCGTCGCGCAAGCTTCCCTACTGGCACCACTTAAATACGGTGGCAACCGTGGCTCAACCGTCCGCACGCTTGCAAGATTTTCGGATACCGGAAGGCTCGTGATCAGATTTCCCGATCCGGCCGACACTGCCTTTGAACGAGAATTTCCTTTCCATGTTCAGGTAAGCTCGGCCATCACTTAAATACGGCGCGGAAGGCGTCTCAACCGTCCGCCATCAAGACATTTATTCGGCAAACGAGAAGGGCTCCGGAACAGAAACCGGAGCCCTTTGTGTGCTGTTGTGTCAGTCGTTCGCGGGTGGCTGGCTACCTGTGTAGACCATGGCGTCTCGCGCATCGTCAAGCCGCTCTGAGAGCTCCCTGAGTTCCGCGCGGGCGGCGTCCCGGACGCGGATGACGGCACGGCGAGAGCCGTAGACGCCACCCTCCCGCTCCTGGGCGACAGTGGCCAGGATGCCCGCACGCCCCAGGTCCTCCGCCTGCTCCGCCCTGGCGATGATCTCCCTCAGAACAGGGAACTCCCGCCCGTCCCCGAATGCCTGACGGAAGATCGCGGCGCTGTGCTGGGCAGTGGAGAAGGCGACCGCCGCGCGCGTCACGTTCTCGGCATGTGGCAGTCCGCGCATGAACTGAGCGCCTGGAGTCGCGTCTATCTCGGCTGGGGGAACGTCTACTCGGTAACCGTTGCGAGCTGCGGCGTCACGGACAGCCCAACGTCGGAGCGTGGTCCGCGTGACGGTCATCTCCGTACCGTCGCGACGTACGTATATCCACGCCTGAGTTTCGGCGGTCGTACCACTCTCGGGTGCCCTCTGGCACTTGTGGAGTACGTCGCGGAGCCGTTGCGCGAACAGCAGCACGGCGTCCTGATTGACGTCGTCAGAGACGTCATCGGTGCCGTAAGGGGCGTGGCCGCCCTTGACGATCGTGGCGCTTCCGTCCATACGCTTGCGGGACCGTGTGGCGTCGACCGTACGGCAGTAGCCGCGTGCCAGCTTGCGGATTTCCACCCAGTCTTCTGGCGTGACGCGCGCCATGTCCTCCGGCGTCAGACTTCCGCCGGGAACGTTCGCCGGGACATGCTTTCCGATTCCGTTTTTCGACATGACCGCTCTCCGATCACTCGCACCCGACTTAGCGCGGGCGCCTCACCTTTTGACCAATTCAATTAAAACTCAAAGTAGAGATCAAATCAATCGGTTAGATGAATTGGCTTTAGGTGACCAATGATGGCAGTGGATATGATCGCGGACATTAAAACTGCCTCATATTTGCTGGAGGATAGCCCTGTTTGATTGACGATTCTTTATGAATTTTGATAAATCGAATAATGTCGCTTCGGCTTGGACTGTACTTCTATGGAGGTGGCACGCCAGCGTGAGTCGGGGTGACTCGCGGGCGTGGGACACGCACCGGGGCTTGGAGTCTTGTGATGCAAACCCCTACCAATTAATTGGGAGGGTAATTCGTGTGGGTATCCGGACGTCTATCGGGATGCCCAATTGCGCAGCATGGTCGCTCACCCGCATCGAGGCATGCGCATGATCTTGCGGTTTTCCGCAACCCAAATGCTTCCGCTGCCCAATACGCTGAACCGGGCCTCCTACCTACAGATCAAGCTGATGCTGCGTTCCTTTGGCGGGATAGCCAACGACCTGCGCAGGCGGCTGCAATTGCCACGACGGCGCGGCCGACACTACATCCTGCGCCGCCCGGACGGGCATCCCACCACCGTGCTGCAGGCCTTCAGCGGCCAGGTGCTGCCGGACGGGTTGGACTACCCGCGTGGGGTGCACACCACCAGCTTCTGGTTCCTGTCCGGCCCGCCCGATTGGACGCCGTCGCCGGAGCTAGCTGCGTTCCTGAGCGCTGGTGAGGCGCCGTTATACGTCGGGTGGGGCAGCATGGCCGGCAGCGACCCCGCGGGTTGGCCGGCTCGTAGCCGAGGCGATCCGGCTGGCCGGGGTACGCGCGGTGTTGGTGTCCGGCTGGGGCGGTATGCGGCTCGACGACCCACCCGACAATGTGCTGCTGCTCGATCAGGCCCCGCATGACTGGCTGTTCCCGCGGATGGCCGCGATCATCCACCACGGACGAAGCGGCACCACCGGCGCGGCACTGGCCGCCGGACGGCCTCAGGCCGTCTGCCCGTTCGTCGCCGACCAGCCGTTCTGGGCGGCCCGCATGCACGCCGCCGGCGTCGCCCCATCGCCGCAACCCCAGCGCCGCCTCACCTCGGACGCGCTCGCCGCTGCCATCAGCCAGGTCACCACCGATTCAGCCATGATGGCCGCGGCCGAGAACCTCGGGGACCGCATCCGCGCAGAAGACGGCACCGGGCGCGCGGTCAAGATCCTGGAGAGGCTGTCGTGAGCCTCGCTGGCCGTCTGCTAGCGCGCCGCCCGAATTATCCTGCTGCCCGAGGATGCGGAGTGCCGGTCGCCGCAGCCCTAAACGGTGCCCGGTTTGGCGGCTTCAATGATGGCCGAACGCAGGCCGTCGTCCGCGTCAGCGGTCGGGGTGATCTGGATGTCAGTGAATCCCGCGGCCTGCAGTAGCTGGCGGTACTCGCGGGCGGTGAGGGTGCCGTTGGCGCAGCCGACGTGTTGTTCGGCGGCGGCCCGCTGGTCGGGGTCCAAGCCGTCGTCGGCGATGACGTCGCTGATACCCAGGCGTCCTCCGGGTGTCAGGACGCGGAAGGCTTCGGCCAGCACGGCGGGTTTGTCCGTGGACAGATTGATGACGCAATTGGAGATGACGACGTCCACAGCGGCCTCCGGCAGCGGGATGTCCTCGATGTGGCCATGCAGGAACTCGACGTTCTTCGCTCCGGCCTGTTCGGCGTTGGCCCTGGCCAGGGCGAGCATGTCGGGGCTGGCGTCGAGGCCGTAGGCGCGGCCGGTGGGGCCGACGCGGCGGGCGGACAGCAGTACGTCCAGGCCGCCGCCGGAGCCAAGGTCCAGCACCGTTTCGCCGGGGTGAAGGTCGGCGACGGCGAGCGGGTTGCCACAGCCGAGGCTGGCGCGCAGGGCCGCTTCCGGCACATCGGGTGCGTCACTGTCGGCGTAGGCGGCGGCGCCGAAGCAGCCGTCGGTGAAAGCGCCGGCCTCGCAGTCCAGTGGCGTGCCGCCGGACACCGCCAGTTGGGCCAGCCCGGAGTAGCGCTGAACGGTGGCCTCACGCCGATCGGTGGGTTCACTCATCGGTGTCTCCTGACGCGGGGGTACAGGTGGGCGGTGCGGGAGCAGGGCGGCCCATGACGAGATCGGCGGCGCTGGGGAAGCACTCCACACACGCGGTGTTGATCCGGTAGAACGCCGAGGTGCCGACGCGCTCGACCAGCACGAACCGCACCTCTGAAAGGGTCTTGAGGTGCGCTGAGACGGTGGACTGGCCCACGTCCACAGCTTCGACGATTTCGCCCACGCTCATCGGCACGCCACGGCGGGCCAGCAGCGAGACGATCTGCACGCGGGTGGCGTCGGCCAGGGCCTTGAACCACGAGGCGTACATGGCTGCGGTCGGCCGATCAAGCGGGCCTTTCTCTCCATTCATCGTTAATCGACGATAGACGATGAAAGGCGGTCCGGAAAGCCTCCAGGATGAGAGCGGCCGGCCTCCGGCCGAGAGTTCACATCACCGTGGGGCTGCGGCGCTCGATCAGGACGACGTCCCGCCAGATCCCGTGGTGGCGGCCGATGCGTTCACGGGTGCCGATCACCCGAAACCCGGCGCGTGCGTGCAGGGCCAGACTGGCGATGTTCTCGGGGAAGATGCCGGACTGGATCGTCCAGATGCCTGCGGCCTCGGTGGAGGCGATCAGTGCCCGCAGCAGTGCCAGGCCGACGCCACGGCGGCGGGCACCGGGGTGCACGTAGACCGAATGCTCGACCACCCCGGCGTAGGCGCTGCGGGCCGAGACGGCCGACGCGGCGATCCAGCCGAGTACCCGGCCGGGCGTGCCGTCGAGGGTGCCCAGGGCGACATAGCGGTGGTCGGGCAGCTTGGACGCGTCGAACTGACCCCAGGTCGGGGCGGTGGTCTCGAAGGTGGCCTGGCCTTCGTCGATGCCGAGCTGGTAGACGGCCAGCACCTGATCGGCATGGGCGGCACGCATGGACTCGATGAGTGGCCCGTTGGCCGTCCCGTCCGGGTTCGTGGTGACGCTCACCTGTCTGCGGAAGTGGGGGTGAGGTCAGAGATCAGCGCACGCACGCGAGCCTCGATCGCGTCCCGGATCGGGCGTACGGCTTGGACGCCTTGCCCGGCCGGGTCGTCCAGCACCCAGTCCTCGTAGCGTTTGCCGGGGAAGATGGGGCAGGCGTCGCCGCAACCCATGGTGATCACGACGTCGCTGGCCTGTAGAGCATCGACGGTGAGCATCTTGGGGATCTCGGCGGAGATGTCGATGCCACGCTCTGCCATCGCCGCCACCACGGCCGGGTTCACCTGATCGGCGGGCGCGGAACCGGCCGAACGCACGCGTACCCGATCGCCGGCCAGGTGGGTCAGGAAGGCGGCGGCCATCTGGGAGCGGCCCGCGTTGTGCACGCACACGAACAACACCTGCGGCGGCGCATCGATCTGATCGGACACGGCCTTCTCCTAACGAGGCTGATCGGCGGCGGCCTGGTAGGCGGAGCCAGGGACGGGCTCCGCACCGGGCTGCGGGTTGTTCGGGTAGAGCACGACCAGCAGCAGGCCGCCGAGCGCGGCCCCGGCCAGTTGGGCGACGATGAAACCGGGCACCGAAGCAGGGGCGATCCCGGCGAAGGTGTCGGTGAAGGCCCGCCCCAGGGTGACGGCAGGGTTGGCGAAGCTCGTACTGCTGGTGAACCAATAGGCGGCACCGATGTAGCCACCGACCGTGACCGGGGCGAGCGCGGCGCGGCCTTGCCGGGCCAACGCGAAGACGACCAGGATGAGCCCCGCGGTGGCCACCACCTCACCCAGCAGCAGGTGAGGGGCCGACCGGTCATGAGCCGAGATCTGAACGGACGGGAGCGCGAACATGGCATTCGCCAGGACGGCCCCCGCAACGGCACCGGCGACCTGGGCGGGCACGTAGGCCGCCACCTCCCGTCCGCGCATCGCCGGGGCAGCGTCGCGTCGGGTGAGGACCCAGGCCGCCACCGAGACGACCGGATTGAAGTGCGCGCCGGACACGGGTCCGAGGATCAAGATGAGCACCGCCAGGCCCGCCGCCGTGGCCAGACTGTTGGCCAGCAGTTGCACGCCGACGTCACGCGAAAGATCGGTTGCCATGATGCCGGAGCCCACCACCACGGCCACCAGAGCGGCGGTGCCGGCGAACTCTGCAAGCGCCCGGCGTGCCAGGTTCACCGCGCGTCCGTGACAAGCGTCTCGGGCAGGGCCAGAACACTGGTCAGGCGCTTGAGCGTGGCCGGGATGATCCAGTAGTAGACCCAGGTGCCGCGCCGCTGGCTGTCGATCAGACCGGCCTCACGCAGCACTTTCAGATGATGCGAGATCGTCGGCGCCGTCACCGCGAAGGCACCGGTCAACTCGCACACGCACACCCCGTCACCAACCTGGCGGCCGCTTTCATGCGCGCCGATCAGGGACAGCAGCCGCAACCGGATCGGGTCGCCGAGTGCCTTGAACACGCGGGCCATCTCGGCGGCCTCGTCTTCAGCGATCGGCTCCGCGATCAGCGGTGTGCAGCACTCGGAGGCGAGCACTGGCAGCTCCTGTTTCGACATATCTCTAATTTGACAGATTCCTAAGCAGAGGCGCAAACTCGGCACTACTTAGACATCTGTCGAAACAACGATGGGAGATCGTCATGTCTCGCGTCCAGCTCGCCCTCCGTGTCGCCGACCTGGAGAGCTCGATCACCTTCTACTCCAAGCTGTTCGGCACCGAACCGGCCAAGCGCCGCCCCGGCTACGCCAACTTCGCGATCGCCGAACCCCCGCTCAAGTTGGTGCTCATCGAGGGCGAGAAAGAGAAGCCGACCCGCATGGACCATCTCGGCGTCGAGGTCGAGGACACGGCCCAGGTCAACGCCGCCACGCAGCGGCTCAAGGACGCCGGACTGGCCACCTTCGAGGAGAACGACACCTCCTGCTGCTACGCCCTCCAGGACAAGGTCTGGGTGCATGGCCCGGGCTCCGAGCCATGGGAGGTGTACGTGGTCAAGGCCGACGCCGACACCCTGACCAAGGAAACCAACTCGGTCTGCTGCGTCACGGCGGGGGCGGCGGACGAAGCAACGGCCGAAGAGCAGAACCTGGTCGAGCACACCCAGGGCACCGGGCAGGCCCGGACGTCGACCTGCTGCTGAAGGCTCCCGCCCGGCGGTGCGCGCACAGGCTTGCAGTGAACGTGCCCAAGTCGCGCAGGCCACCGGCGGACTGACAGCGGCGGCTTCCAACTCCAGATGGCGGCTCATGTCGAGTGCGAAGCGCATACAGGTTCAGGCGGGTCCGGAACGGGGCCGGCAGGGCTCGCCGATCGGTCAGGGTGAGCCGCCGCTGCCACGCCGGATCGCGCAGCACGATCTGGATCATCACCGTGTTCGGGGCGGCGAGTTCGGAGGCATTGCTACAAGCACAGCGCGCCGGCCAGGACGCTGTCCGGGCTGGCGAACGTCTGTGCCATCTCCACTCTGAGCCGCACCGGTTCGGCCGTCTTCAGGGTAGCGGGTCCTCCGGGCCGCCACCACGTCATGCGACTCGAGCGGGCCGGGACCCACTAGCGGCGCTATTGCGCCGACCAGATCGGGCGCCGCCAGTTCCTCATCTCCCCCTCCGCAGGCCGAGCCGCGCGGCCAGCCGTCCGGCCCCGACTACAGATGATCGCCTGCCATGGCTGGGAGGGCCGCTCCCAGTGCAAGGAGAGCGACAAGGTGGAGCATCACCCTCAAAATGGCCGGCTTCGGTCGGCGGTGGGCTTCGTGGGTCGGCCATGGGAGCGGGTCCGCGCGGAGCCTAATCCGTTATGTCGCGTTTGCGTGTCCTGATACGATATTGACAGGTGTGCCGGGAAGTCTGGTCGGCAAGTGAGCGACCCGACCCCTGCCGAAAGGGCGGAGTTCCATGCCCGGCAACACCGTCACACGCGCTCCCCGCCTGTTCAACCGGAGCACGTGGCCCGAAGCGCGCCGCATCGCCGACATCCTGCGCAAGGAAACCATTGGTGGGGCGCTGCTGCTGGCCGCCGCGCTCGGCGCGCTGATCTGGGCCAACTCGCCGTGGGCACAGACCTACCTGGACCTGCGCACGATCGAGGTCGGCCCCGCCGCGCTGCACCTGAACCTCGACCTGGCCACCTGGGCCGCGGACGGGCTGCTGGCCATCTTCTTCTTCGTGGCCGGTCTGGAGCTCAAGCGGGAGTTCGTCGCCGGCGACCTGCGTGACCTGCGCCGGGCCGTGGTGCCGGTGGCCGCGGCGGTCGGCGGCGTGACGGTGCCCGCACTGGTGTATCTAGCTGTCGCCGGCGGAGCGGGGGCCAGAGGGTGGGCGATCCCGACGGCCACCGACATCGCCTTCGCGCTCGCGGTGCTCGCGGTGATCGGCCGCTCCCTGCCGGACGCGCTGCGCACGTTCCTGCTCACCCTGGCGGTGGTGGACGACCTGATCGCCATCATCATCATCGCCACCTTCTACACCTCCCACCTGGCGGTGCTCCCACTGCTGGCAGCTATGGTGCCGCTGGCGGTCTTCGCCGTACTGGTGCGGCGAGGAACGCGTGCGTGGTGGCTGCTGCTGCCGCTGGCGTTCGCCTGTTGGGCGCTGGTGCACGCCTCAGGGGTGCACGCCACCGTGGCCGGCGTGTTGCTGGCTTTGACCGTCCCGGTGCTGTCGCGGACACCGCCGGGCGGCAGGGACACGGCGGAAGGGCCAGCGGACGGGCGGGGGCTGGCCGAGCACTTCGAGCACCGGTTCCGGCCGCTGTCCGCCGGTGTGGCCGTGCCTGTGTTCGCGTTCTTCTCCGCCGGGGTCGGCCTCGGCGGCCTCAGCGGGCTGGCCGACGCGCTGAGCGACCCTGTGGCGATGGGCATCGTGGCGGGGCTGCTGGTCGGCAAGCCGGTCGGTATCCTGGCCGCCACCTGGCTGGTGGCCCGCTTCACCCGCGCCACCTTGGACGAAGGGCTGGCCTGGATCGACTTGGCCGGGCTGGCCGTCCTGGCCGGCATCGGGTTCACCGTGTCGCTGCTGATCGGCGAACTGGCGTTCGGCATGGGCGAGACTGACGCACGGGTCAAGATCGCGGTACTGGCCGGTTCCCTGGCCGCGGCCTTGCTGGCCACGGTGATTCTTCGGCTGCGCGCCCGCCTCTACCGGCGCATCCACCAGTCCGAGACCGCTGATTCCGACCACGACGGGGTCCCCGACCTCTACCGGCAGCCCTAGTTCCTGTGCCTGCGGCACCCTGGCTGCAGGTGAACAGGGGGAAATCGCCCCGTCAACAACCCCGCCCGGGCCAGCACGCCGGTCTCCAGCGTTTCCAGGCACCGGTGGTGGCCGAATCCTCGCCCCGCAAGTGCTGCAAGGCTGTCATGATCCTGGAATCGCTGTCATGCGTGCGTCTGCTGGGCGGGTGGATACAGGCCGGCCTGGCGGTAGACGGCGGTGAGGTAGCGCAGCATCTCGGCGGCGTCCGGCGGATCCGGCTGCAGCACGCGGTAGGTCACCGCTCCGGCCATCATGTCGATCAGGACGTCAAGGTCGGCGTCGGGTGCCACCGTGCCGTCCTGCTGGGCGCGCCGGAGCATCGCGGCGGCCAGCTCGCGGCGGGGCAGGATGTAGTGCCTCCAGTAGACGGCCATCAGCGCGGGATGGCTCACGGCGGAGCCCATGATGCGGGCGACCAGCGCGCGGAAGTCGGGGCTCGCGGCCATCTCGGCCGCCGCGGGAAGGATGTGCTCGACGATGGCCTGCGGTGGCAGGGCGTAGACGTCGGCGGGCGACCGTCCGAGCGGAGAACTCCAGCGTAGCGGACACGGAACGGTTGCTCGCCGTCTCCCGAGCCGACGCTGTCGGCTCGGGCGCCCCGGAGGCCGGCCGGGACGCCGCCAACGAGGAGGTCATGGTGGAGGTCGCAGAGGCAGACGTGGTGCCACCCGCCGCCTCGCCCTGCCCTGCGCCGCCGCACCCGACCGCCAGCAGGGCAAGTGCCGCCGAGGCGGCCGCCGTTCGTCCTGAGAACATGCCATCCACCCTAGAAGCGCTGCTCTGCGTCACTTCTTACAACCCAATGACGGCGACAGCCAAACCCGCACGACCGAGCACATGCTCGTGCGGTGTTCTCCCGGACACGCCCAGGTGGTGGTCCTGAAGCGCCACCGGGCTGCTGGAAGGCACCGCCTCTCGCCTGAACGTTCGTGCCGTCGGCCTTCATGCCGGTCAGCGTCTGCGGCGGAATCGAGCGCGCGCACCACTAGCGGATACCGGGGCCATCCGGCAAGGGCCCTCATTTCGATTCGGCGAGCCGTAAAGAGCCGTAAACGTCCGTAAGAAGCCCGCAATCTCCTCAGTCCGAGGATCATGGCACGCTCTGGATGCGCTGCCGCGGAGCGTGATCGGTCTCGGTCTACAAGCGGAAAGGACAGTCCATGCGCCGCTACATCACGGAGTTCATCGGCACGTTCTTCCTGGTCCTCACGATCGGCGCCACGGTCTTGACGAAGACACCCCTGGCGCCCGTGGCCATCGGCGCGATCTTGATGGTCATGGTGTACGCCGGAGGACACATCTCCGGCGCCCACTACAACCCCGCCGTGACCTTGGCCGTGCTGCTCCGCGGCCGGATCAGCCTGGCCGACGCGGTCCCGTACTGGATCGCTCAGCTGGCCGGAGGCGTCATCGCCGCGCTCACCGCTTCCTACATCGTCAATCCCGGCAGCGTGCCGGCGCTTTCGCCCTCAGGGCGGGAGCTGGGGGTCGCGCTGCTGGCCGAGGCGCTGTTCACCTTCGCGCTCGCGTACGTGGTCCTCAACGCCGCCACCAGCCGGGACCACCCGGGCAACAGCTTCTACGGCCTGGCCATCGGATTCACCGTGGCCGCCGGCGCGTTCGCGGTCGGCGGCATCTCCGGCGGCGCCTTCAACCCGGCCGTCGCCGTCGGCGCCGCCTGGATGGGCCTGTTCGCCTGGTCCAAGATCTGGATCTGGCTCCTGGCCGACCTGGCGGGCGGCGCCCTGGCCGGGGTGGCCTTCCTCGCGCTCAACCCCAAGGAACGCGCCCCGCTGGAACCCTCCGCAACCTGACCACCCCGAAGCCGACCCGGGAGCCGACATGATCAGCGCGCGCGAAGTCGTCAAGCGAGCGGGCGTCGATGTGAACCTCTTGATCGACCGGCTCACCTCCGCCGCCACGGCGGAGCTCAGCGCCGTCTACCGTTACACGATCCTGACCGTTCATCCGCTCGGTTTCGCCGATGAGGGACTACGCCAGATCCTCAAAGAAATCCGCGATGAGGACCGTCGCCATTTCGACGCGCTCGTGGGCCGCATCTACGAGCTCGACGGAAGGCTCCCCGACGACATCCGGCAGTTCCTGGAAGGCGGGCCTGCACGGCCGGAAGACAGCTCCGCCGACGCGGAGGATCCGGCCACGGCACTCGTCGAAGAGGTACGACGCGCCGTCCACCCCTACAGCGGCCTGTGCAACCTCACCGAAGGCAGAGATCAACGCACCTATCTCCTGGCCCGGGCAATCCGCAACGAGAAAATCGAACACATGGCGTGGCTGGAAGAGTTCCTCGGCACAAAGCCACCTGGGCGCTTCCACCGCGGCTTCCGCGGCCGCTCCCCCTTCCTCGCCCGTCTGCCCGCCGCTCCCGAGGAGACCGAACCACCCGCGTGACCCTCAGCGGGCGGGTGATCGTCGACGTGGTTGGCTGCGTCGCCGGGCCGGTCCGGCGCGTGTTCATGGGGCACCGTCTTCCTCGGCCGCGACGCCCGCCAGGCGTTGGCCGACTACCTCGAGCTTGAACGCTCCGGCGACGCCGCCGCCAGCACGAAGGCGGCCGCGCTGTTCCTGTCGGCTGCCTCCATCGCTGCTCGCCGCCCGGGCGGCCGCTTGGGCGCCGCCATGGTCGCCGGGTCCGTCGCCGTGGTGGCGCTCTGTGATTCACCTGAGCGGCATCACGGTCACCCGGCGGGATGCGCAAGCCTCTGCTTGTCAGGCGTCCGCCGCGGCGCGCCATCCGTATGTACAGAAGCGTCGCGGCGTGGCGAACGTGCCGAGCCAGGTGGTCACTCCCCACAGCACGGCATAGGTGGCCACCGCGACCCCGAACACGGCGAGCCGCGTAAGCGTTTCATCCCAGTGATGGAGCAGGCCTGAAGGCGCCACAACGACCGCCACACCAGCACAACGAGTCGACCGCGTTCGGGGACTACGGCGGCTCCTTCGCCGACGCCGCCTTTCGGATCTGGTTCGCCGTGCGCCACGAGCCCAACCCGCGCGTACGCGCCGCCGCGCTGGCCGCCTGGGCGGCCCCGGTGGCCGTGGTGACCGTGGTGACCGCCGCCGCCTTCGCCCGGCGGAAGATGGTCGATCGGCCGCGGCCGGCCCTGCTGCGTCCGGCGGCCGTGTTCCAGGCCGTGCTCGCGTTCCGTGCCGTTACGCGCCGCGACGTGCCCGGATGAGGCGGATATCGGGCGGGGCATCGGCCGGGTTAGTCGCTTTCCATGACGGTCAGGGGAGGAGACGACACTAACTGGGAACGAGTCCCTGCCATGGCACGAACGGCCATCCTCATCCTCGCGGGCACCGATACCCACGGCGACATCGGCCGGCTGGTCAATGCGCTGGTCGCCGCGAAGGAATTCAAGGAGGCGGGCGAAGACGTCAAGGTGATCTTCGACGGTGGAGCCACCGAATGGCCCCACCGGCTGACCGATCCCGACCACACCGCGCACCGCCTGTTCCGAGCCGTCGCCGACGTCGTCGAGGGAGCGTGCGGGTTCTGCGCGAACGCCTTCCACGCCACCGAGGGCGTCTGGGAGGCCAAGGTGGAGTTGTTGCGGGAGTACGAGGGGCACCATAGCGTGCTCGGCCTGGTCCGGGACGGCAACCAGGTGATCACTTTCCAACCTTCGCCAGCCGCCAGGCGGTCACCACGAGCAGAGCGAGCGCACCGGCCGCGAGCATCGGAAGGTCGGGCAGATAGTCCTGGGCAGCGGATGCGAACGCTTGCAGGCGCTCCTGCCAGTCCTGCGGGATGGGCACGTTCAGGCCACGGGTGCCGTCGAAGGCGAGGAAGACAACGCCGAGGGCGACGAAGGTCAGCCCGGACAACAGCGTGGTGGTGTGCACGTGCAGCCGACCGAGGCGGATTCCGCGGCCGCGCAGCCAGGAGCGGTGAGCCAGGTCGTAGCGCTGCCACAGGGCGGCCAGCAGCAGCAGCGGCGCCGCCATCCCGGCGGCATACACGGCCAGCAGCACGCCCCCGCGCAGCGCATCGCCGGACGAGGCGGCGACGGTCAGCACCGCGCCGAGGACCGGGCCCGCGCAGAATCCGGCCAGCCCGGAAGTGGCGCCGAGGGCCAGCACCGCCCCCGGCGAGTCCCCGCGGACGCGTCCGCGCAGCCGTTCCAGCGGCCCGATCGTCCAGCCCTGGCCGAGCACTTGCAGCACCCCGAGAACGATCAACATACCCCCGGCCACGATGATCATCAGGTCCTGGTGACCGTAGAACAGCCTGCTGGCCAGGGCCGACCCCATACCGAGCGGCATCAAGACGGCGCACAAACCCAGGTAGAACAGCAGGGTACGGCCGATCAGCGCGCCGCGGCCAGGGAAGGCATAGGCGAAGAACGCCGGAAGAAGCACCGCGCTGCACGGGCTGACCAGGGCGAACAGCCCGCCCAGGAAAGCAGCGGCGTACCCGACCTCACCCATGGCGGGCCTTCTCGATCGCCTCGACGAACTTCGACAGCGGCTGCGCACCGAAGAAGAGCTCGCCATTGATCAGAAAAGCGGGGGTGCCGGGCAGACCGAGCTGGGCCGCGAAGGCGAAGTCCTGCTCCACCGCCCGCCGCAGCTCCGGGTCACGCCGGTCGGCCTCGAACCGGGCCATATCCAGGCCGATCCGCGCGGCCACAGCCCGCAGTCGATCATCGCTGAAGCCGGCGGACTGCTCGGCGTACAGGGCGTCGTGAAAGGGCCAGAACGCGTTCTGCCGGTCAGCGGCGCGGGCCGCGATGGCCGCTCGAATGGACTCCCGGCCCTGGGCGGGGAAGTCGCGCCAGAACAGGCGCACGATCCCGGTGTCGATGTAACGACCGCGCAGCGCGGGCTCGATGCGGCGCGCGAACGTGCCACACTCGGGGCATTTGAAGTCGCCGAACTCGACGATGGTGACCGGCGCCGACGCCGAGCCCTGCGCCATGCTCTCGTTGATCGGCGGGACGGTCGGACCCTCCCACGTCGGTATGGGACTCGCCTCGGACGGACGGGGAGAAGCTCGCGGTGTGGCGGCGTCGGCCGCGGACGGCTCGGCAGGGATCACCACACGGCTGTCGCGACGGGCGTCGGTGCCGCTGTCGAGGATCGCGACGGCCAAGACGGCAAGGACCGTCATACCGGCTGCGGCGCTGATTAGAATGCGGCTCCGTGAGCCGCGGCGCGTTCCGGCAGCACCGTCGTCTTCCACCTGTCCCATTCTTCACCCCTTTGGGATTGAGAGGATCCCACGGCCACGCACCCAAATCGGGAACTGTCAACGAGATGACAGCATCGGTGTCCGTGGCCGTGTAAGGACGAGCTTGTTGAGGACGGGTGGGAGGCGGTGGCGCTCAAGAGCGACGAGGTAATGAGTCGCACGCCCGACGACTGCCAATGCTGAGCTCGGCACGCGTGGGACCATCCTTCAGGAGCTGGGCAACGGCCCCTTGACCGACTTCATGACCCGTTCCGGCCTGACGACCGAGGGTCAGGACGATGACGACTGATCCGGATCAGCGCTCGCCGGAGGATGAACGTGGGGACACTCATGGTTGGGCGGCAGCACGCAGCGGCGTCCAGCCTCGTCGAGGTCGGCGCAACGCTCGGCTTTCGTGCGCCGCGGGAGCGGCTCGGTGCTCAACAGGAGGTCTCCAGCGATAGGGGGTGTGCCCCCGCCTACCTGGATTCCGAAGAGGCAGGCGGGGGCAGAGCGCGGCCACGACGGGGGCACGGGCCGCGCTATATGGGAAGGGCTGAGCACGCTGACGCTATCTCCGGCGCAGCGTTTGTAAGGTTGCGCCACTGCAACGATCGCACGTCCGATATGTCACAGTAGAGCAGGTAGGGCGCTACTGTGAGTAACCCTCATGTAGGGCGATCACGGATTCTCCTCGGGCGCGCGGCGGCGGGCGCCTCGGTGCGCGCTGTTCGCGCTGCTGCGCAAGGTCGCCGAGCACCACCAGGCCGCCGTCCCCCCGGCACGCGACGCCTACCTCGGCCCCGACGACGGCGAGGTCACCCGGGAGGAACTGCGCGCCCGCGTGCAGGCGGGCGAGGTGGTGGTGCTGGACGTGCGGCCGGTGGAGAAGTACCTGGCCGGCCACATCCCCGGCGCAATCTCCATTCCGGTCACCGAGCTGGCCGACCGCATCGAGGACCTGCCCGCCGATGTCGAGATCGTGGTGTACTGCCGCGGCGAGTACTGCGTGCTGGCCTACGACGTGGTGCGGCTACTGACCGGCCGCGGCCGCCGGGCGATCCGGCTCAGCGACGGCATGCTGGAATGGCGGCCGTCCGACCTGCCCGTCGAGGCCGGAGCACCGGCATGACCGCCGACCCGGGCCCGCACGCCCTCCCGTATCCGGGGCTGGCCGGCGGTCCGGTCTACCTCGACTACAACGCCACCAGCCCGTCGACCCGCGGGTGAGCGAGGCAATGGTGGCGCACCTGACCCATCCGTTCGGCAACCCCTCCAGCGGCCACCCCTACGGCCAGCGGCCCCGCGCGGCACTGGAGCGGGCCCGCGCGTAAGTCGCCGCCCTGATCGGTGCCCGCCCGCGAGATCGTCTTCACCGCCTCCGGATCGGAGGCCGACCTGCTCGCGCTGCGCGGCGCGGTCCTCGCCTCCGGCCGCCACCGACAACGGCCCCTCACGCCGGAGGATCGAGGAATGTACCGCCAGCCCCGCCGTGAGTCCGCCCACTCCCAGCACGAGCGTCAGGTTGATCACGTTGGATCCGACAAGGCTGGCTGTGGCCAGCCCCGCCTGGCCCTGGGCGCCTGCGGTAGCAGTCACGACCAGTTCGGGAGCGCTTGTTCCGAAGCCGATGATCACGATGCCCACGACTATGGGAGAAATGCCCAGCCGTTCGGCTAACCGGCCCGATCCCAGCACGAGTTGATCGGCGCTTACGGCAAGGAGGGCCAGCCCGGCCAGACTGAGCGCTACCAGGATGAGCACGACAACGTCCCTTTCATGGTGACGATCCCGACCAGACTTCCCGCCCCTCCGCCCTCGACGGTAGCAGCATGCATCGAGATTGACCATGCGGCTTCTGATGAGTTCATGACGGACCACTGGCCAGTGGATCATCTCGTCGATGGCGCCGCGGAAACCGTCAGACCCCACGGATGAACAGGCGCTGGCGCTGGTCAGTAGGCGCATCTCCGCGGCTGCGGCATGCACACCTCTGGGTGTCAAGTGGGGTCTGTCCGCACCCATACGCCGACGTGGCGTCGAGCTGTGCTTCACCCCGACCAACGCGTGGTGGGCCAACCCCCTACAGCTTGGCCGCCGAAGCCGGGTCCGGTTGCGCGGATGCCAAGCAGCAGCTTGGGAACGCGGCGATTCGGCGCTCTGCGGTGCTGTTTTTCGGCTTAGAGTCAACTAGGGCGGCAGGAGCTGCGGCCCTCGCTGCCTGAGCTGCCCAGGACACTTCACGGAATAGGGCTCGCGGGAGACGTGCATGGATTGGTTGGTCTCGCTGGCAGGGGCCGGGGTGATCATGGCCGCTCTGCGGGACCTGTTCCATACGCTCTGGCACCCCACCCGTCACGGTGGTCTCAGCCGATTCGTCATGATGGCGCTGTGGAGACTGGCCCAGCATGTCCGTGCGCGCGGGCGAGTGGTCGGACTCGTGGGGCCGCTCGCCATGGTGACGGTGGTCGGCACGTGGGCCGCCATCATCATCCTGGGCTGGGCCATCGTCTACTGGCCCCACATGCCGGAGTCGTTCACCTTCACGCCTGGTTCCAAGGCGGCGCAGCAGCCGGCGCTGCTCGACTCTCTCTACCTCTCATTGGTCACCGTCGCCACTTTGGGGCTGGGGGACATCGCGCCCGCCGAGGGCTGGCTTCGCCTGGTCTCGCCGCTGGAAGCTCTCGTCGGTTTCGTCCTCCTGACGGCCACGGTCACCTGGGTGCTCGAGATCTACCCGGCGCTGACCCGCCGTAGGGTCCTGGCGGTACGGTTGGCGCTCCTCCAACGCTCGGACCCGTCCGTCCAGCAACTCGACTCCACCGTGGGCGCCACACTGCTGGAGAGCCTGGCGACCGAGGTGGCGCGCGTCCGGATCGACTTCACCCAGTACGCCGAGGCCTACTACTTCCATGACGGCGAAGACCACTCATCCCTGGCAGCCACGATCGGCTACGCCGATGACCTCGCCCGGCGCGGAAAGGCGGCCCGGCGGCCGGACGTGCGTCTGACCGGCGACCTGCTCGCCGGCGCGCTGCAAGACCTTGCCACCATCCTCGACCAGCGCTTCCTGCACACCGGCGGAACACCGACGGAAGTCTTCACCGCGTACGCCGTCGACCACGGGCGCGGCCTCACACAGCCCTGACCACGGCGCCAGGCGGACGCTTCAGCTCTGCCTGGACGCCGTACAGCCTGAACACTGGCCCCCAGACCCTGCGATGCACATTGGCGCGGACGGCGCCGAGTGAGACGGAGCCTGTTCGCGACCGCGCCAGACGTCGTAACACCTTCGCCACGATCAACTACTCGTACCCGTTCTTATAGTGCATCCGCGGCATGGGCTATCCGGTCGCGTTGGCCACCCAGGACACACGGGAGTTCGGGGGTATCACTCTAAGTGTGGAAACGATCACTATGGGTAGATGGGTCAAGGTAGATCATCTTAACGCTTCGGGGGGAGCGTCCATCATGTCGAACACACGGGGATCATCGGCTCTGACCGCTACTTTCACACAAGACCACGAGCAAGCGGAAGGCTTGGCGCGGGCTGCTCATCATGGCGGGGAAAAATCCCCCCTTCTTGAAGGGCAGGTGCCGCTGCGGGAGCTGCTCGGCGATCAGGTGCTGGACCTGCTGCTGGAGCGATCGAAAGACGGCAAGGGCGGGCTACGGCTGACCGGCGAGGGCTCGATGCTGGGCGAGCTGGTCAAGGCGGTGCTGGAACGCGCGCTGGAGGCCGAGCTGTCGGGTCATCTGGGCTATGGCAAGCACGATCCGGCCGGCCACGGGACGGGCAACTCCCGCAACGGCAAGATCGGCAAGACGGTGCAGACCGGGGTCGGCCCGGTCCGGCTGGCCGTGCCGCGCGACCGGGCCGGCACCTTCGAGCCGGTGCTGGTGCCCAAACGGGCCGGACGCATCTCCGGCGGCCTGGACGACATGATCATCAGCCTGTACGCGCACGGCATGAGCGTGCGCGACATCCAGCACCACCTGCGCCAGATTTATGAGGTCGAACTGTCGCATGAGGCCATCTCCAACATCACCAACGCCGTGCTGGAAGAGGTCCGCGCCTGGCAGGCGCGGCCGCTGGAAGCCGTCTACCCGGTGGTGTTCCTGGACGCCATCGTGGTCAAAGTGCGCGACAACCACAGCGTGCAGGCCAAGCCCGCTTACCTGGCCATCGGCATCGACGCCGACGGCGAAAAGCACGTCCTGGGCATCTGGCTGGCCAAGACCCCGCTCGACCATGCCACCGCCGGCGAGTCGTCCCGGTTCTGGAGCGCGGTAATGACGGATCTGCGCAACCGCGGCGTGCGCGACATCCTCATCGCCTGCACCGACGGCCTGGCCGGCTTCGAAGACGCCATCCACCACGCGTTCCCGCACACCACCGTGCAGACCTGCGTCGTTCACATGATCCGCAACGCGCTGCGGCCGGTGGCCCGCCGCGACCGCGCCGCGGTGGCCGCCGAGCTGAAGAAGATCTACACCGCGCCCAGCGCCGAGGCCGCCTTCGATGCCCTGGCCGACTTCACCGCCTCCGCCTGGGGGACGCGCTACCCCCAGGCGGCCCGCGTGTTCGAGGCAGCCTGGGATCGCTTCACCCCGTTCTTCGCCTTCTCCCCGGCGGTCCGCAAGCTGCTCTACACCACCAACGGCATCGAGTCCCTGAACTACCAGCTGCGCAAGGTCACCAAGGCCCGCGGGCACTTCCCCGGCGACGACGCCGTGGTCAAGCTGCTGTGGCTGGCCATCATCAACATCGAGGACAAACGCGCCCGCGAACGCGCCGCGCACAAGGAGAAAACCGGCAAGATCAAGAACTCGCCCAGCACCGCCCGCCTCATCGAGGGGCAACGCACCATCGGCTGGCGCGAAGCACTCATCGAACTCGATATCGCCTACCCAGGACGGATCAGGTAAAGAGGGTTCTCCATCACCCAGAAAGGATCTTTACACACTTCAGGTGACAAGCTCCGGAGTTCTGCACCTCTTGGGATTGGGGCGACCAGCCGAGCTGGTGAGATATCGCTCAACGGCTCTCCGGGAGTCTGGGGATGCGCCGTGCCGACGCAAGCTGGAGGGATGCTCCTTCACTCCTTGTTCCTGCAGCGTGGAGCGGGATGGTCGCCTTCGTGGTCCAGCGATAAACGTGTTCGTCGCGGTCCAGGACGATGAGCTGGATGTGGCTGACCGTGATGGTGACGGGTTCCGCCGACACGCTGTCCAGGGCCTCGGCGTACGGCTCGATCGGGCCGTCGGAATTGCTGTAGGCGATGCTCACGTGGGGCGTCCACTGGTCAGAGTCAGGGACCATTTCCCATCCCCACACGTCGGCGATCGCCTCCCGTACGGCTTGCCGTATGCCCCGCATCCGGTCGGCGGGTTGGACGTGGAACTGCAGGGCCTCAGGGGCAGGGACGGGGCGCGTGAACGTGAGCTGGACAGGCTCTAGGGATTGCAGTCTGGAAGTGACGGCTTTGGTGATGGCGGCGATGTCGGTGTCGCTGACCTCGTCAGTGAATCCGATGCCCTGCATCGTCAGATGCAGCCATTTGAACGGAATCAGGTCGAGACCGCTCAAGCCGGACAGCTGGCCATGGTAGGCGGCGACCAGGCGGTGGAGGGCAGGTTGGTCCTGGAAGGTGGTGTGGAAGGTGTACATGCGGCGCCCGATGCGCCAACCAGGCCGCCACCACCAGTGGTCACGCATCCGGGACTCGGTCACGTGTCTCGCCTTTCTGCCGGCTGTCCTGCTGAACGGTAATTGTCGATCTGCTCTCGGAGGCTCCGCGCGAGCGGGTCACCGCGGTATCGACTCTGCGCGAGGAGACTGCCAATCTCAAGAACGCGGGTGACGACGGGGGCAAGGCGTCGTTCTGCCGGCTCTTCGAGAACTGGGGTGAGCGCCGCCAGGGCCGCATCGAGTTGCTGAGCGATGAGATGGGCATGAGCCAGGCCGATATGGATCTGCGCCCAGGTCCCGTACGCCTGTTCCTCTCCTTGCCGGTAGGCATCCAGGCCCAGTTCAGCGGCAGCGACGGCCTTACGCACGTCCGCTGCTCGAAGGTGGACCGTCATCGTGTAGTTGCATTGGGCGCCATACCGCAGGAGAACAATCCGCCCACCTCGTCTGGCCGGGCGATGGCTGCGCGGGCGCCCTCGGCGTCGCGCAGTGCTTGCCGAGCGCGGGGGATGTCTCCCAGTTCCTGCCAGGCATCGGCCTCTTGAAGGGCGAGGAACACCTTCATGGTGTCGCTCGGCGAGCATTCGAAGCCCTGTCTGGCCAGGATTGCGGCATGGCGTTGATCGCCATCCCAGAAGGCCGTCTTGGATTGGGCGGACAATGCCAACGCCCGCGTTGCCGGGATGTCGGCCTGGCCGGCCAGGATGAGGGCGGTACGGGCGTGGGCTTCTGCCTCCCTGATTCGGCCGAGATCGCCCGCGGACCATGCCATGAAGGCGCAGAGCTTGGCGGCCGTGGCGTAGAGCTCGCGGCGCTGGTCCAGGCGCTGGTGGCCGCATTGGAGCTGGGCGAACAGATCCCTGGCCAGTTCGGCGGCCATATGCAGGAGCGGGGCAGGTGGCTGACAGAGATAGTCGTTAGCGAGGCGCGTGATTGTGCTGGCGTAGTAGTCGAGGGTGGCCGGGCCGAGATCCGTCGCTTCTGCCCAGGCGCCGAAGCGTGCTATCTCACCGGCAGACATCATGGTGGAGTGCTTGGCGAGCTGCTGCGACGGCGTTTGGGAGAAGAGACGGTCGCGTGAGGTCCCCAAGGCGCGGGCGTAGAGGAGCTGATAACGCGTCCCCGGAAGATGCTGTCCCGTCTCCCACTTCCTGATCATCCGGGTGAGAGTGGCGATATCCGGCAAATCGGGCGCGAGCTGGCGTAGCTCGCGAGCCATGTCGGGAATGTCCCAGAGCCGGGCCTCTCGCTCAGTGCGTAGCCGTGAGGCCCACAGCGGGATGTCGGAGGGTGACATCGCGTGGTCTCTTTCCTCGGACGCGACACGGACAAGCGTGTCCGTGCGTGCCTCTCATTGTCCTCCTGACAACCCTCCGATGCAGGCCGTCTACTGAGGGTCATCGATATTTCCTGGCGTGCCCGCTCGGCTGGTACGGCCCCGCATCGGAAGGAGCGCACATGGCCTCGTCCTCGACTGTGTCTGCCGCTGAATCGATAGCGATTCGTCCCGGGGAGCCGCTGGTCGGCGCCGTTCGGGTGGACGGGTCCAAGAATGCCGCGCTCCCCCTGCTGGCGGCGGCCGCCGCGGTGGGACGGCTCGTGCAGATCGGCAACGTGCCGCGATGCCAGGACGTGAAGACCATGCTCGGCCTGCTGCAGGAGTGCGGCTACGGCATCGCTCGATCGGTCACCAACCCGGACGAGGTCACGATCCAGCCGATCTCCACTGCTGGACAGCTGCCCGAGCTCCCGGAGGCGGCAAGGATCCGTGCCTCGTACTACCTCGTACCTGCGCTCCTGGCTTCCTGCGGTCAGGCACGCCTGCCGTGGCCCGGCGGCTGCCCGGTGGGCGAACGCGGCATGGACCTGCATTTCCGCGTCTACGAGGCGTTCGGGGACAACGTCCTGCTGGACAGCGCGGGCTATCAGGTCTGCAGGGCGGCGAACAGGACCAGCGCGGCCGAGATCCGACTGCCGTTCCGGTCGCGGGGAGCCACCGTGGCCGCCATGCTCCGGACAGTGATCGATCGCTGCCGCTTGACGATATTTCAACCGAACGTCTCACCAGAGGTATCCGAGATCCTGGCGTTCTTGAGAGAGGCCGGTTGGGACGCATGCGGGGATGAGGATGCGGTCAATCTGACGCCGCCGTACGACGAAGAGGGCGGTTCGCTGACCTGGGAGGTTCCCGGGGACAAGGTTGAGGCCGTCACACTGGCCTGCGCGGTCGCAGTGACCCGCGGCTACGCGCTGATCAAGGGAGTTCGGGCCGCGGATGTCATGCCGGCGATGGAAGCGTTCGCCTGGCTCGGGATCCCCGCACACGCGGGAGCAGGCACGGTGACGATACAGGCCATCGACACCCAACTGACCGGACAGCCGTTGCGGGCCATCTCATCACTGTCGCCGGACGGCCTGGACGCCGACTTCGAGCCGTCGCTGATGGCTCTGGCGCTCGGGATGCCCGGGGTGCACCTGTTCGCCGACGAGATCAATCCGGGCCGACACGGCAATCTGATCCCACAGCTGGCCCGGCTCGGAGCCGTCATCGAACAGTTGTCGGCAACGCACTGCCGATTCTCCGGACCGCAGCGACTGGTTGGCGCGAAGGTGGCAGCCAACGACATCCGCACTGGCTCTACCCTCATCGTCGCAGGGTTGGCGGCCGAGGGCGTCACCACCGTGAGCGGCATGGCACAGCTGCGCCGCGGACACGCCGATCTCCCGAGCAAGCTGCGGCAGCTCGGCGCGGACATCACCGAGGAGGCGGCATGAGCGCAGGACGCGTGCTGGAACGCATCGTGGCCACCACCGATGTCCATTCCGACTTTGACCGGGCTCACCCTATGCTGGCGGAGCTGCATGCTGCTCGGGAGCGGGCGCTGGTCGTGGATTGCGGCGACTTCTTCGAAGGCAGCGGCTATTACCGGCTCGGGGACGGGCGCATCGAGCGTCAGGCGCTGGAGCTGTTGTACGACATCATCGCGCCGGGCAACCACGGCTGGCGGCACTACTTCGAGCCGGACCTTCGAGCTTTGACCGTGAGCGCCAACGCAGTCGACGCCGGCACGGGAGAGCCGCTGTTCCGGCCGGTCCAGATCATACGGATCGACGGGCGGATGGTCGGTCTCACGGGCGTGCTCGGCGAGCAGGCGTTCAGCGCCATCCCGCGTACCGAGCGCATCGGCCACACCGTCGTTCCGCCCGATCTCGCGCTGCACGAGCTGAGGCGCCGCTACCGCAACATGGTCGATGACTGGATCGTGCTCAGCCACTCCGGCTTCGATCACGATCTTGCTCTTGCCGCGGCCTGCCCGTTCATCTCAGTGATCTTTTCCGGGCATTGCCACAGCGAGCAGTACGGGCCCGTACGAGTACGGAACACGTTAGTGATCAAGGGGCATGAGCTGGGCGCAGGCTACGCCGAAGCCGTCCCAGCTGGCCGGCACTGGAACGCCCAGGCTCGTGGCTTCGCGGAAGGTATGCCGGTTCTGGATCCTGTGGCTCGCTTGTATCAGCAAATCGACGTATTGCGTGACCGCCTCACCAGACCGCTGGGACCGCTCGCGGCCCCTTTCCGGGACACGCTTGCGGATCGTCGCGAGATCTTAACGTTGACCGCGCGGCAGCTTCACGCCCGCCTCAAAGCGGAGGTCGTCCTCAACGACACCTGCCTGCGTCCCGTCCACCTCGGCAGCGTGCTCTATCAAGGGGACCTGCTGGCCATCGAGCCATTCGCGAACCAACTCGTTCGTACCACGTTGCCGAGCCATTGTGATCTTGACGTACTGGCTGCCCAGGCCGGGCCGCTCGTCGTGGTAAGGGGTCCAAGCAGTGAAGGACCCCGGCATGCGGTCACCACGCAATACCTGGCCGACACCTACTTGGGTGGGCGCTGGAAGGGGCAGAAGCTGCCCTTGGCCCATGCCGTACAAGCCGTCCTGACCGGGCAAACGGGAGACACGCCGTGATCCTCACCGGTCCCGAAATAAGCGCCGCCGCCGGCGACGGACGCATCAGGATCAGCCCTTTCAACGCCGAGCAGGTCAACCCCAATAGCTACAACGTCCGCCTGGGCTCAACCCTGCTGACCTACACCGAACCTGTCATCGACGCTCATCGGCCCAATCCGACCCGCCCCATCAGAATCGACCTCGAGGGCTATGTCCTGCGGCCCGACGAGCTCTACCTCGGCCACACCATCGAGAAAGTCGGATCCGACACCTTTGTACCGCTGCTGTTCGGTCGATCCTCCGTCGGACGGCTCGGCCTCTTCGTCGAGATCACCGCACCGATTGGCGACATCGGCTTCCACGGCCAATGGACCCTGATGCTCTCCCCAGTCCGGCCGTTACGGGTCTACCCAGGCATGAAGATCGCGCAAATCATGTTCTTCGTCTCCACGGGCGTCGTCGATCTCTACTGCGGCAAGTACCAGGACTCCACCGGCCCACAACCGTCGCAGTACTGGCGCGACCCGCTCAAGGCAGGCTCCTCATGATCCTGACCGGTCCGGCGATCGCTGCCGCGGTGACCCGCGGCGACATCGCCATCGAGCCGTACGATCCCTGCCGGCTGTCCCCTAACGCCTACGACTGGCGGCTCGGCGATCGCATCATGACCTGTAACCATGCCTTGGACGCCGCCCGACCCACCCACTTCGACGAATCCGTCATCCCCAATTCCGGCATGACGCTCTCGCCTGGCGTTCTGTACCTGGGGGTCACCCACGAGCGGACCTGGTCCGAACGCTATGCCCAGTTCCTCAACGGCGACCGCACCATAGGCGCCCTCGGCATCTGGGTCCATGTCTCCGCTCCCCTTGGCCACACCGGCCATGCCATCGCCTGGACGCTGGAAATCCGGGTGGCCCGCCCGGTACGCGTCTATCCCGGCATGACCTTCGGCAAGCTCCTCTTCCTGCATACCTTCGGTGCCACGGCCAGTTACCAGCGGCACGGCCGCAAGTACACGGCCAGCACCGGCATCGACGTCTCCCGCCTCTACCAAGAGCTTCTCAACGACGGAGGCCAGCCGTGAAGCGCATTGTCACCGCTCTGGACCTGCCTGTCGGAAGTCCCGGCGGGAGCGTGGAACTCCTGTACGACCTGTACGGCCACGCCGAGCCGCTGATCCCCGCCCGGCTCTTCATGCTGCCCAGCGATCACCCCGCCAAGCCGCCGGTCGAGACCCTCGAGGTGGGAGGCAAGTGCCTGACGGGACACCGCTTCTGGACTTACGTCGACACCCTCAGCACCGCACTGGCAACCCTCGTCAAGCCCGATGACATCGCCATTACACACTTGCAGCACCTGACATTCGGCGCCACACCCGCGCTGCTCCGTGCTTTCCCGGAACACCGGAGCATCGCCCTGGTCCACGGCACCGACCTGCTGACTGCCACCTCAAACGGCACACAGGGCGAGGTCCTACGCCAAAGCGCTGACCTCGCCACCGCCATCGTGGTGCCCACTCCAGCGATGGCTGATCGGCTACGCCGGCTCACACCTGACCTGGATCCCGCCAAGATCGAACACATTCCCTGGGGCATCCCCGACCACCTCCTGCACCGGCCGCCGACAGCACAGGCGCCTCACGATGGCACCTTTCTCCTGCTTTACGCGGGACGGCTCACCGCCGAGAAAGGCGTGACCGCTCTTGCCGTCGCATGCGCGAAGAGAAGAAACATGACCTTGGCCATCGCCGCCCCTGCCGACGAGTACGCAAGATTCTCCGAGCGACTTCGGGAAATCGGCTGCGAACACCACTATCTGGGCTGGCTCGATCGCCCCAAGCTGTGGAACTCCTTCCGCGAGTACGATGCCCTCGCGGTGCCATCCACCACCCTGGAAGCCTTCGGGCTGGTCACCGTCGAGGCGCAAGCCTGCGGTCTGCCGGTCCTCTACCAGCCCGTGCCCGGCCTCACTGACGTGCTCGGCGATACAGCACTCCCAACCGACTTCGCCAACCCGGAGGCGCTCGGCTCCGTCCTGCAGACATTGCAGAACGACCCCGCGATACGAGCCGAGTTGCGCGCCGCCGGCTTCCGCAACGCCCGCCGCTTCCCCATCAGCAGCACCGCCAAGGCACTCACCGCCCTCGGCGGTGAAATTGCCTGATGCCATCCCGTGCGGCTGACCAGCCGGCACCGGAGTCCCTCACTACGCTGACGATCGCAAGCACCGTGCCGAAAGGGAGATCATGACGCCCGACCCGGACCAAATCGAAAGCGTCATTCGCCAAGGCGTCCAGCAGAAGGTCTATCCCGGCGCGGAATGGGCCATCGGTGACGCCGACAGCGTCCAGATGGCCGGCTCTTGCGGGCTGCTCGACCCCCGCGACTCAGGCCATCCCATGACGGGGGACACCGTATTCGACATCGCCAGCCTTACCAAGATCGTCGCTGTCTGGGCGGTGATCGGACGGCTGTGGGATCAAGGACGCCTGAACTTGGACGACCCCCTCGGTACGCTCATGCCCGACCTCGCTGGCTACCAGCTGGCCCAGGTCACCACCCGCCACCTCCTGACCCACACCGCGGGGGTGCCACCGCGAGCCAACCTGAGGAACCTTTACGGCACCGACCAGGACCGCGTTCGCACCGGCGTTCTGCGCGAACCCTTGCACCGCCTCCCCGGCCACGCCGTCGAATACACCGACCGCGCCGCCCTCATCCTGGGCTACCTTGCCGAACACCTCACCAACACGCCACTGGACCAGCTCGCCCGGACCACCATCTGGCAGCCCATCGGCATGACCACCACCTGCTTCGGTCCGCTTTCTGTCGAGCTCATCGAACGCTGCGCGCCCACCGAATACGACGAGGAAACCGGCCGCCATCTCAAGGGCACACCCCACGACTTTTCCGCACGGCTGCTCGGCGGGGGGTGTGGAATCGCCGGCGTCTTCTCCACGGTGGCCGACCTGGCGACATTCCTGCAGCACCTGCTCAATCCCGTCGACGGACAGGGATTCGGCGCCGCCTGGGTCCAGGAGTCCCTTCAGGTCCATACCGGTGACCTTCAACCGGCACGGGGCCTGTTCTGGCATCCCGCCCCCGGCACCGACCCAGCCGCCAGCATCTTCGTGCACTACGGCTTCACCGGCACCGGCATGTGGATCTCACCCAAACAAGGGCGATGGGCCGTCCTCCTCACCAACAAGCTTTACTACGGCCGTGATCGCCAACCGATGGCTGAGGTCCGCAACGCCTTCCGTGCTTTGGCGTTCGTATGAGGACTTTTGCCGAGCCGTCATGATCCGCCACGGAGCATCTGTGTCAGTCGCTTTTCTGTTTGGTAGTCCCCCGAGAGGCCGAGGCTGCGTTGATGTTGACGTAGCAGTTCAGCGGTTCGGGACGCCTCGTCACGTCTGTCCAGGCGCAGTTGCAGACGGATGATCCGAAAATACGTCTCCTCGGTATCTGGGTCGAGTACGCGAGCACGCTCCAGCGCGGACAACGCTTGTTCGGGGTCCTCTGTGGCCAGCAGTTCCGCGAGCTGAGAAAGAACATCTGCTTGGGACCGTGTCAGGGGATATCGCTGCTCCTCGATCCAATCCGCTGACAGCCCTTCACCGAGTTCTCCCGTACAGAGCCGGGCAGCTTTCGACAGGGCGGCAAGACGATCTGCCGGATCAGCGGCGGCTCTCACCTGCTCCAACGCGGCCTCATAGTCCCACAGATCAACACTGATCAGCTTGGGATCTATGCGGTAGATCGCGGAATCCTTCGTGGTGGAGGCGCTGATGAAGGGCGCTCGCTTGGCTTCGGCGCTCCTGTAGTCGGTTCCGGTGACAAGCGCGCTTCGGAGGTGGCGTAGGGCATTGTGAATGTCCTTCCCGCAATCGTCTGGCCAGAGTGCGGCGGCGAGTTGGTCGCGGGTCACACCGTTCGGGTGCAGGGCGAGATAGGTGAGGGTGTTCAGCTGCAGCCAGCTCAACGGCAGCGGCTCTGCCTTACCGCGAACGTGGACCGTGGGATGGCCAAGAACCGTCAGTCGGACGAGGGCCGGCTCCGGCCAGTCGGACGGCCCGTCGTCCGAGTGGGACTCACCGACCACGGCGGCGTCTGGCTGGGCGGGGACTAACTGTTGTAGATGAGCTGCCGCTTCTTCCTCCGTGATGTGGAAAAGCTCCCCACCGGCCAGCGATTCGGACCCGCGCCCCTCGGCTACCTCCACCACGTGCGTACTGCTGATCTCGCAGGTGATGCCTCCGGGCCAGGATCCCAGGAAGACAGCACCGACTCCTGCGCTTCGGGCGGAAGTGAGAGGTGCCGTGACGTGCTCGTAGACCTCGTCATTGAGTTCGGTGACGAGCAGTATGGCCGGTAGCGCCTCGCCGGGATCGTTCTGGCGCAAGTCACCGATCTCGGCGGAGTCACGTTCGAGCACCATCCGCCTGCGCATGAAGAACGTCTCTTCGAAGTGCCGGACTCCGTCCTCGTGCGAGGGAGCCAGCAGCAGGCCAGGGAGTTCTGCGGCGATCCGATGGAGGTCATCTGTGGAGAGTCCGAAGAGCTTCTCCGCCAGCATCGAGGAGATAACGACCTGGATGCGGTAGTTGCTCGACTGACGCAGCAAGTCGACTACCAGGTACCGGACAACGTCATGGGCGCCTGGCCCGGTTAGACCTATTCCAGGGCCTTCGAGGGCCATGCGCAGCGGAGTGCCATCTGCGCTCTGCCCGAGATGGAGTTGCTCAGGTACGTCGATGGAGTAGTCGTGCTGGATCAGCTCGCCGTCGGCGGGTACCGGCTCATCCCGTTCGGCGAAGGAACGACGGTGGGCGAGATGAAGCTCTCGAACGGGTGCTGGAGGTTCGGGCTCGGGGGTAATGGCCACGGCTTCTGTGGATGCCGGCGGAATCCGCCGTCGGCGTCGGTATAGACGGCCGGCGATGTACGCGGTGCTGATTCCGGCGACGTACGCCATGGCCACCAGTGAACCTGATGACAGACGAATGGCATCGGCGGCTTCCCGCTCCGAGCGTTGTTGGGCACTCGACGGCTGGGGCTGCGGAGCCGTCGATGGGGTCCGATTCTGTCCGGCGTCCGTTGCTACAGGTTGCTCAGATGTTGAGGACGTACGGGGTGGTTTCGGGCGCTTGGGGGTGAGACGGAGTTTCCAGCCGGGCTGAATAAATTCAGGATTAGTGAAGGTCTGCCCGTGTGGCTGCCGAGATCCGGCGTTGAGCTTCCAGATCGTCGGCCATCGGCGTGGGCTGCCAAGCTCCTTGTCGGCGATGCCCCAAAGGGAGTCGCCCTTCTTCACGAGGTATATCCGCTCGTCCGACGGCGGATCGACGTCTGTGGTTGCGGGCTGCCCGAGTGGATGCATGGCTGCCATGGCGACGACCGGTGGGGGTGCGGCGGCGTTGCTCACACCAGGCGCGAGAACGGTCATCGTGGCGGATGCGACCAGGTATGCGGCGAGCCGCTGCATCCCGCGAAGACCTGGGAGTCGGGGAACGATGCGCCTGCCTTGCACCTTGGCGACGATCTCGGTGATTACCGAAAGGGAGAACGTTACCCAGGCTCCCCAGGCGACGACTTCCAGGGCTCCTATGAACAGAGTGCCGTCGTCGGGCGCGGTCAGCGTGTTGGCAATCTGTTGGAGGCTGGGTAGGTGATTCGGAAGAGGGAACCCCGCGATCCTGTAGAACAAGACAGGGAATCCGACCACCGTTGCGAGCAGAACGGCGGACGCCGCCAGTGCGCGCAAGAAGCGGAGCACAGTCATCGGTTCGGCCCTTCCACTCCGGCTACGAGATCAGCATCCGCGTGAGCGGTCATCGACACTGAGGACAAGCCCACGAGGGACAACAGCCACGTCTTCTTGGCCACGGTGACGGTGACCCGGACGGAGGTCGGGCCGGAGATGGCGACACTGCCCTGGCGGCCGCTGTTGGACAGATGCGCTTGGGCTGCGCGCAGCGCGGCACCTCGGTCAATGACAAGCCGGTCACCGCGATAGGCGGCGGCACGGTCGATCTGTCCCGCTCCCGCCCTGGCGGCCTCCTCGGCAATGCCGACCGCTTCCCACCCGGCTCGCAGCTTGTTGCCTACGTCGACGACCAGCCCGACGAAGAGCAAGAGCACGGTGATGAAGATGAGGGCGTACGGGGTGATCGAGCCTCGGTCGGGCTCGTGGATGGCCACTCTTGGCATGCCTCACCTCCCTCTTTCGCGGTAGGGGTCCAGCGGGCTTACGGAGGTGGCGCGTCGCTTGACGCCGCCCGGGAGTCCTGGGAAGCCAAGATCCGCCAGGGGAACGGTGCACGAAACTGTTGCCGACACGTCAGCCAGCGTGCCAATCGGGCGGCTGAAGCCTTTTGTGTTCACCTTTACGGTGACCGCCACGCACCTCACGCCTTGACTCATGAGGGATTCACGGGCGCTGGCTTCAGCAGTGGCACTCGCTGCTGCGGCCGTACGGGCGATGGATGCCTGGCGTGCGGCATCTCGGGCGGCTGCTTCAACGGCGATGCCGGCCACGGTGATCCGGCCGGCGGCGACACCAAGCAGGATGACCAGCACGATAGCCGTGATGGCGAGGATGGCTTCCACGGTGACGCTGCCCTGCTCGTTCATGTCGTCCGCCGGGGAATGGTGAAGCGTTCGACAGGTCCGGCGGCTTCCTCGCTGATCTCGATCGAGGGCAAGAAGGGCACCAGGGACAGCGATCGCCCCCGGACGGTGATCCGAACAGTGGTGGAGTTGCCGCCGCTGGCCGCGCTGATTGAGGTCAGGAAGCCGCCGGCTGTCTGTTCGGCGTACCGTTTGGCCACGCTTGCGCCTGAGGTGTCGGGGGCGCCGTACGCTCGTGCGGCGCGGACGCCTTGCTGGGCGGCGGCCAGCGCGATGGACTGGGCGAAGAACAGCAGGCACACCTGCATGCACGCCAGAATGGCGAATATGACCACGGGCAGGGCGATCACCGTCTCAGCGGTGACGCTGCCACGATCGGCACGGGAGATGCGCACCCGGTCACCCAACCCTAGAGCTTGATCGAGTTCGCCTTGTCGATGATCTTGGCAGTGACGATTCCCATGACGGTGATCGCGACCAGGACCAGCGCAGCGATGATGATCATGGCTTCGGCCGACATGGCGCCCTTTTCGGGGTCCTTGCGGGCATGTTCGAGGCGGTCCAGGAGGAGTGCGATGGTGGCTTTCCAGTAAGCGGCCTCCAGCGGCAGGAGCTTGAACATGGTCGCCCCCTTTCAGCTCATGATCCGGTAGATGGCGGGGAAGCAGACGAGCACCAGGAAGCCGAAGATCGACACACCGATCGCGATGGGCATTTCGCTGGTGCGGCTGTTGGCCTGGGCGCGGGCGTCGGCCAATGCGGCGGTGCGCATGGACTGGGCCTTGGCCAGCAGTGTGGACATCACCCGGGTGCCTTCAGAGCCAGCGTCTTCGGCGATGTCGGCCAGTTCGGTCAGCTGGGATATGCCGACCCGTTCGCCGAGCATGCCAAGGCCGCGCCAGGGCTGCTCGCCGGCGCGTTTGGCTTGCTGGAGTACTTGGGCGATCTGGCCGAATACCCATCCTGTGCAGATATCCACAGGAGCCTGTAGCGCCTGGGGAGGACCGGCGCCCGCGGCGCGTTCCAGGGTCACCATGTCGAGATACGTCGCTAGGGCGGCGCGGAACTCGCGACGGCGCTCATGAGCCTGGCGGCGGGTGCTGACGTCGGGGATCAGTGCGAACAGTGCGGCGAGCAGCACGGCGGCGCCGGCCGGGACAGCCCACGGGAGAGGGAGTCCGGCAACCGCGCACAGCAGGCTGAGAGGCACCGGAAACAGCAACCCGATCAGCAGAAAGCTGATGCGTTGAAGGGTGAAGCGTTCGACGCTGATACCTAGTAGCGCCAGGTCGTTGCGCGGGATCGGCAACCGGGCCAGCCGTCGTCTGAGCCAGTCACCGCGCGCCGGGGCGGGACGTCCATCGAGGCGGGCGAGCGTGACATCCAGTCGAGGTGGGCCGGGCATCAGCTCGTGCATCACGATCAGCAGGCCGAGAGTGATCAGTGCTCCGGCGGCCATGGCGAGCGCGCTCATCATGTCTTTCCTGGGTCATTGAGGAAGCGATGGCCGGGAGCGGCGGCCCCCAGTCGATGCAGCCAGGCCAGCGTGGCGGCGTAGAACAGCGTCACGATGGCCAAGACGACCTGCCCGACCGGTGTGCCGTAGGGAGCGACGTACGACTTCTGGAAGACGGCCAGAGCGCTGAAGAGGGCGAGGATGGCGATGATCCAGCGCACGGTGGTGCGGTGTTCGGCGCGAGCGGCCTCTACTTCCCTTCGGTCTGAGACGTCTTTGGCAACGAGTTCGGCGAGTTGCTGAAGTACGGCGCTGGCGCCCTTACCGCGACGGCGCGCGACCAGGATGAGCGCGGCGGCAATACGGTCTCCAATGGGATCGTCCAGTTCGTCAGCGAACAGGCGTAGCGCTTCCTCGGTCGGCATCCTGGTGACACGAAGGCGGCGAGCCAGCGCGGTCACTGGAGCGGCGATGGCCGGTGGGACGTTGCGGACCGCGCTGTGCTCCAGGGCTTGTTCCAACGCCCGGCCGGCGACGAGCAGGTCTGCCAGCCGGCGGGTCCACAGCTCCAGAGCTTCCAGCTTGCGAATGCGCTCGGTGGCAGCACGGCCGGTCATGACCTTGGGCAGCGTAAACACGGCTGCCCCTGTCGCGACGGCGGCAACTGGCCAGCGAGTGAACATGTACACCGCGACGGACACGCCAAGAGACAAGGTGATCAGCCGATAGTGGGCCAGAAACGCCTTCCTCATCCCCACCCAGCGCGCAGGAGGACGTACAGGCTGGTCCTCAGAGGGGGGACGTAGGCGGGAGATGACCGTCAGCGCACCGCCCAAGATCATGGCGGTGCCGATCGCGCCCAGCAGCGCAGTGGTGTTCACCGCGTCTCCCACCGCGCAGTGAACGGATCAAGCAGAGCAGGATCGAAATCGACCGTTCTGAGCTGAGGCAGGCACTGCGGGGTGATGTCAGGGATGGCGCGGCCGCCTGGACCAGTGGGCCGGTAGACGTGGTTCCGGCTTGGCAGCTCGCTGTCGGCCGGGGGCAGCACCTCGAGTACCTCGGAGACGAACCGGGTGTTCGTTGTCGGGTCTCGGCGCAGGTGGACGACGAGGTCGATGGTCTCCCCGGTGTTGAGGTGGATGACAGCCGGCGGGGTTTGGGCGCCGACGCCGCGCGTCCACAGCATGACGATCCGGTTGAAGATCTCCTCGGTGCCGTCTGCGTGGATGGTGCACATGGATCCGGGATGGCCGGTGTTCATGGCTTCGAACATCGGCACGATCTCATCCGCCCGTACCTCGCCCACGATGATCCGCTTGATGTTCTTGCGGAGCGAGTGTGGGATCAGGTCGTTCAGCCCGATGGCCCCAGCACCCTCGGAGTTGGCCTGCCGTGCTTGGAAGGCGATCACGTTCTGATGGCGATGAGGGAGTCGATCGAGGAAGAGCTCGTAGTCCGACTCCACCGTGGCCAGCCGTTCGGCCGGGTCGATCACCGAAGCGAGGGCGCGCAGCAACGTCGTCTTGCCCGCCGCAGTGCCGCCGGTGATGACGATGTTCAGCCTGGCCAGAACGGCAGCGCGTAGGAACGCGTACAGACTGCGGTTGATGGTGCCGAGCCTGAGCAGGTCCTCCAAGGTGACGTCGACAAGCCGATGGCAGCGGATGCTGGCGCACGGGCGGCGAGTGACCGCCATGGTGGCGCTCAGCCGCACGCCCACGCCCTCGTCGCCGTCGCCGTCGCCTGGCCGCAGCGCGGTGTTGAGCAGCGGGCTGGCGGCTGAGAACTCGCGCGGGTTGTAGCTCTTGTGCAGAGCCCACATCTGGATCATCTTGATCAAGTCATCGTCGCTGCCGGCCGCAGCCGGTCCGCGGGTGCAGGTGCCGTCGTTGTAAGTGATCCACACCTGGTCACAGCCGTTGAGGTCGATGCTCTCCACGCGGGGATCTTTCAGGTACGGCGTCAGCACGCCCAGCTCGAAGCGCTCATCGATCACGGCGTCGACAAGGCGACGCTGCATGGTGAAGCTGACCGGAGCGCCTGCGGCGACTTGATCCTGCGCCCAGCGCTGAACCCGTGCCTGGATCACCTGGCGCGCCTCGTCGCGGTCCTCAGTGTCCTTGAGGTCCTCTGCGACCGCAGCCGTGACGGCGAGAACTGCGTCGCGAAACGCCCGATCGTCGTCCTGGGGCGCCTGCTTCGGGGGGATGACCGGTGCCGTCGACGGCGGCCATGAGTTGCTCATGAGACTGCCACCTCCTTGGACAGGCGGCTTCTCATGGCGGAGCCCAGTTGGCGCGTGCCGCGCATCAATGCGGACCGATGAAACGACCTCTTGGCCCGGATGCCGTCGGACAGAACTGCGGCGGATTTCGGGTCGTTGGGTATCCACGCCAGCACGGGCAGGCCGAAGAGCGCTTTACTGATCTCCTTGAGGGTGTACGGACCGTTGCCGACCGCGCAGAGGCCGACTGCGACATCGCTACCGACCTGATGGCCCAGTGCGTCCAAGCGGGGGCGTGCCTGAGAGACATGCCGCAGCGTCGGGTGTACCAGCATCACTACCAGATCACAGGCTGCGATCAGGCTCATCGGGGTGTCGTACCGGCCGATCTGACCCATATCGAGCACCACGTCCGCCGTGCCTTGCGCTGCTTTGAGAAGCCCCGCGACGGTGTCCCAGGCGCCTTCGAGTTGCACCAGATGGCGGGGATCCCGAAGCCCCGGAAGCAGCAGCCAGTTACGCGCCTCCTGGTCAAGCGCGATGACGTGCTGCCACAAGATGGCCGGGTCCGGGTCATGCGCGGCGGCCAGCGCCAATTCCAGCAAGCCGCAGTCGCGCTCCTCCATGCTTCCTGCCAGGAAGCCCCGCAGGACGGCACCGCCCTGGGGATCGCACTCGGCCAGCAGCGCTCGCCCTTCCCACGCGTAGGTCAGAGCCAAGGCGGTTGTGGTGACTCCGGGAGATCCGCCGGGACTCATCAGCGCGTACATCGCCATTCATGGTCTCCTCGGGTTGAGCGCCAGGGCGACCTGGCCATCGGCGGCCAGTGCGGCCAGCCTGGGGCCGTCGCTCTTGTTCACCAGCACGTCCACCACCATGAGGCCGTCGTTGTCCGGCCCCTTGGCCTGGTCCACCACGGCCTCGATACCGTCCGCCGGCTTCTTGCCGTCGGGGACCCCCTGCCCCTCCGGCTGTAGGACGACGAAGATGCGATCCCCGGGCCGCAACCCGCGAGCCGGAAGTCGACTTGGCTTGACCGCGACCGGAATGAGCTGCTGATCTCCCATGGGCGTTACCTGGTGGGTGACCATCCGGGGCTGTACGAGCATGCCGGGCATCAAGTCCACGGCCGCACGCATGCCGATCACTCGACGCAGGTCCTCACCCCGTACTGTCGCGACGTTCTGGTCCGCCCCCACCATGGCGGTGGACACGTTCTCAGCGGTTATGGGTTGTCCGAGCGCCACATCGCGAGTCACCACCAAGACCGGCTCGCGATGGCTCATCTGATTCACCGTGTGAAAGACCAGTGCCGCTCCCCCGGCCACTACGAGCGCGCCCAGCACCAGTGCGCTGCGACTACGCTGACGCGGCTGCCGTAGAAGTTTGGGCACCTGAGCCGACGGCACCTCACCGTTGGACTGGCCCCGCTCGGCGGGCTCCACCTTGCGAACCATTCATCCACCCCTTCCAACCAGCGCTGGAGCCTCCCCGATGCGCAGAGGGAACGTCGTCGATGTGGTGATCGGTGCGACTGGACCGCCAGCCCCACCCGACCCGGTCCAACTGGCTGACCAGACCATCGACACCTTCACCTGGTACCGCGAGCCCGGCAGCCCCGCGCTGGACTGGGTGAAGACGTGAGTGCAGTCGATGTTCTGGTCGTCCGGGGATTTCGCTTGGTCGTACGGCACGCCAGGACCCGGGCACGTGAGCGTCGCCTGGCCCGCACCTGGTTGGATGCTCAGCTTGGTCGGGGTGGCGGTGACCTCAGCCCAGACCGGCCCGGCGGTGACTTTCTTGCTGATCGCGTGCCACTGGCTGGGCTCGGCCCAGAAGAACTGCCGAAGGCCGACGTATCCGTTCTTGCCCCGCGGCGGAGCCGTGACGATCTTGGGCGTCGGCGGTGCGAGCCGCCGCAGAGCCTGCTGCATCAGCATCTCAGGGGTAACCGCCGGAGCGCCTGGCTCCCCAGGAACGACGGCGTTGAAGATGTTCCGCTGACCGTCCGGCCCCGTGTCACACTGAACGTAGCTGATCTGCTCTGGCCCGGCGATGCTGTGGCAGTCGCTCAGGGCACCGCCCCCACTTGCTCTGGCGTTTCCAGCCGGGCCACCCGGCTCAGCCTCGCGATGGATGCCGTAGGTGACCCAGTTCCCGCCCATACGGGCGGCTCCGTTGTCATCGGTTGTAAGGCCGGCCAGCAGGGAGAGCAGCGAGCTCAGCGTGACGGCGACTTGCATGTCGTCCCCTTCATGGTCAGCCCCGTCAGTCGCCACCGCCCGTCTGAGGAACGTTCCAACGCGGCTGTGACAGTCGTGGTGGTCTTGGCATCCGCAGTCTCGGGAATGAGCTGGTGCGTACGGCGATCAGCCATTGCAGCCCGCGACATGTCCAAGCAGTCGGTGACTTCGGCGTACTTGCCGCCGACACGGACTTCCTTGATGCGAGGGACGGCTTGGCCGTACGGCTCACGCCCTTGCTTGACCATTTCTCGGACACCGTCGACCAAGTGATCTAGGTATCCACCCTTCGCGTACGGTTTCAGGAGCTCGCGTGCCTTCTCAGGCGACGATCTGCCGGCCTCGGCAAGGACCGACCAATAGGCCGAGTAGGTTTCCACGATCGCGTCGTGTGGCTTGGTTGGCGATGGTTTGGGAGTCGATGCGGCAGTCGTCATGCGTGACGGCAGGCTTGGCGAAGTAGCCGCCTGGCACCCTGCGATCGCCATCGGCGCGAGCAGGAGCGCTATGGCATGACCGCGAAACACCACAACTGTTCGCATCTTGACTCCAAGCAATTACTCGAACGCGAAGAGTAGCGTAGGGTTCAGCAAAGCCATCATCAAGGCCGCGAGCAGCACATTCTCAGGAAGGTGATCGGCCCTCACTCCTCCAGAGGAGGGATTTGAGCAGATCTGCTCAAGATTGGGCTGTTCTATGGCTGAAGTGACGGTTTTAGGCGAAGAGATGGGCCTGCGCGAAAGCCCACAGAGGAACGACAATCAAAGACAGCGAGGGCACATATCGTGTCTGCGGACATTCCCAAGGTGATGACCATGGACTGGCCGGCACGCATTCGGGTCGAGCGTCAGGCGCGTGACTGGGACGTGCACAGCATGGCCCGACGTCTCCGGGAGGCCGCCGGAGACGAACCCCTCCCCGATCACGACTCGCTCGTCCGCTACATCCGCCGCTGGGAGTCAGGCAAGGTCGCCACGATGACCGAGCGCTACAGGCTGCTGTACGGCCGGATCTTCTCGCGTGATGTGAGAATGCTGTTCGACCCTAGTGAGAACAATCAGGAAAGAGACCCTTCGCAGGAAGGGGAAGACCCCACGAACCGACGCGACGCACTCAAACTGGGCCTGGCCGCCACGCTCGGTCAGGTGCTGGGTGAGGCTGCCGACGAGGCGTTGGAGTTCACCCGCCGCGCGAACACCTCTGCCGTCGGCCGCGGCACCCTGGACCACCTTCACACCGCGGTCTGTGACATCACGGGCAGCTACGCACGACGTCCTCCCGCGGACCTGTTCCCCGTAGCTCGACTGTATCGGCGCAGGGTGGACCAGCTCATCGCAGGCCCTCACACCCTGAAAGAGCAGCGGGAGCTGTTCGTTTACGCCGGGTGGCTGTCGGAGACCCTCGCCTGGCTCGCCCACGACCTCGGCGACCCCTTGACTGGTGAGGCGTACGCCATCGACTGCTTCGAGCACGCGGACCAGGCCGGACACGACGAGCTGTGCGCCTGGGCAGCCGACGCGATGGCCTCCATCGCGCTGCACGCCAACCAGCCTGCTCGGGCCGTCTCGGCCGCGCTGCGCGGCCTCGGCCGCGTTCCCGCCGGTCACCCCTTGGCGGTACGTCTGCACGCCCAGGCATCCCGCGGCCATGCCCGGCTCGGCAACCGCGACGACTTCCAGGACAGTTACCAACAGGCCAACGATCTGTGGAACGCCCTACCGGCCCGCACTCCGGCTCGGCCGGACGGCACCGATACCGGACCGCTGGCCACCTACGCGATGACCACGTACACTGCCTCGTCCTATCTCTGGCTCGGCGACTACGAACAGGCACGCCACCATGCTGAGCGCGCGGTCCGGTCCCACGAGATGACACCGGCCGGTCAGCGCTCACTCAGCCGCGAAGCGATTGCCCACCTGGACCTGGGCATCGCGCGGGCACATCTCGGGGCTCTCGATGAGGCGATTGCCTGTGGCCTGCGTGCACTGGGATCGCCTCGGATCGTCGCCTCTGTATATGCTCGGGCGGCCGACCTGGACGCCGTCCTTGTTGCGAAATATCCAGGAAGCAGCCAGGCGGCAGAGTTTCACGCAACCCTCGCAGCGACGCGGGTAGGGACGACATCATGAGCGAGACCGACGCCACCCCCGCCGCGCGGGAACTTCGCATCCGTAAGCCGTACTTCGATCTCATCGCCTCAGGGATCAAGACTGTGGAGGTGCGGGTCGCGTACGCCAGCATGCGCAAGATCCAGCCCGGCCAGAATCTCGACTTCGTATGCGGGGAAGAGCGGCTGCCGACGCGGATCGTCCGCGTATCGCGGTACACCTCCTTCGAGGAGATGCTGGAGCAGGAGGACCCGATCGCGATCGGCGGCGACCTCGGCAAGAACCCCCAGGAATTACTGGCGGTCATCCGAAGCATCTACCCCCCGGAGAAGGAGCGCCTTGGCGTGCTTGCCATCGGCGTGGAGAAGGTCATCCCGTAGAGCCGCGCCTTCCGCTGAGGACAGATCCAGGTCAGGCCGTGTCCGTGTGTGTCCGGCATTGCCATCGTGCCCGCTCTCAGCCCAGCGGCTTTGCTGGACGAGATGCTTTCACCACTGCGCGAACCCACACCTTTCGTCGCTCCCACGCCGAGCGAGCTCCATGCAACGCCCCATCTGCCGACAACCGGCACCAATCTGCATGTGCGCTTTCACGCATGCCAACGGAACACGTCAGGGCTCTTGGCCCGGTCTGCTGGCCTCCACCCTCAGAGGAACGTCAGCGCACCAAACGACGGTTGTGCCTCTGCCGGCAAGCGACCCACCTGGGACATGCGGTGAACAGCATGTACTCGGAGATCGGCAAACGGGTGACGATCGCGGACGCCTTCCACAGCCATGTCCAGACCCGCGCCTACAAGGACCAGCTCATCGGGCGGGAGGGTGTGATCGTGGCGGTGCTGCGCAACGGAAAGGTCGCCTTGGTTGAGCTGGACGACGACGGATCGCATTTCCCCGCCGGTGTCCGACGCTGGTCCTTCTGCTGGGACGACCTTCACATAGAGACCAAGACGAACGCCCATCAGCGGCGTGCCGTCGAGTACCGAGCAGGCTTCACCTGGAAGGGGCGCCAGGCCGTTCAGCATGCGGTGCCGCCGGAGAAGACGATCGCCCTCTGTGGACAGACCACCCGTCCGTTTGAGGTGCCCCGAACCTTCCGGACCCGGACCCAAGTAGGGTCAGAGGCAGTCCGGGAAGGAAGCACGTGGCGAAGAAGCCGAGAATATATCCACCAGAGTTGCGGGCCGAAGTCGTGCGGGCCGTCG